>DASZYW010000089.1:0-15729 GCA_035545195.1 Gaiellaceae bacterium | reverse complement strand
GGCATCTACGAGCGGCTGCGCGAGGCGGGCGCGATGGAGTACACGACGATCGTCGCCGCCGGCGCGAGCGAGGCGGCGCCGATCAAGTGGATGGCGCCGTTCGCCGGCTGCGCGATGGGCGAGCACTTCCTCTTCAACGGCAAGCACGCGCTCGTCATCTACGACGACCTGACGAAGCACGCGGACGCGTACCGGCAGCTCTCGCTGCTGCTGCGCCGCCCGCCGGGCCGCGAGGCGTTCCCCGGCGACGTCTTCTACCTGCACTCCCGCCTGCTCGAGCGCGCGTGCAAGCTCTCCGACGCGGAGGGCGGCGGCTCGCTGACGGCGCTGCCGATCATCGAGACGCAGGCCGGCGACGTGTCGGCGTACATCCCGACGAACGTGATCTCGATCACCGACGGGCAGATCTTCCTCCAGTCCGACCTCTTCTTCTCGGGCGTCCGCCCGGCGGTCAACGTCGGCATCTCGGTGTCGCGCGTCGGCTCCTCCGCGCAGACGAAGGCGATGAAGAAGGTCGCCGGCCGCCTGCGCCTCGAGCTGGCGCAGTACCGCGAGCTGGAGGCGTTCGCGCAGTTCGGCTCCGACCTCGACCGCGCGACGCAGCAGGCCCTGACCCGCGGCGAGAAGATGGTCGCCTCGCTCAACCAGCCGCAGTACCAGCCGTGGCCCATGGAGGAGCAGGTCGTCGCCATCTACGCCGGCGTGAACGGCTACCTCGACGACATCCCGACGCCGCAAGTGCCGCGCTTCCAGGACGAGCTCCGCGAGCACCTCCGCGCCGAGGGCTCGCTCTACAAGGGCATCCGCGAGACCGGCGACCTGCCGGACGACGCGGCCGAGAAGCTGAACGGCGAGATCGAGAAGTTCAAGAAGTCGTTCAACGTCCAGGAGGAGACCGCGCTCGCCTGATGGCGTCCCTGCAGGACATCCGCCGGCGGATCAGCTCCGTCAAGAACACGCGCAAGATCACGAAGGCCCTGGAGCTCGTGGCGGGCGCCCGCCTGCGCCGCGCCCAGACGCGGATCGAGGAGATGCGCCCGTACGCCGACCGGATGCAGGAGCTGATGGTCAGCACCGCGCAGGCCGCCGCGTCGTTCCGGAACCTGGCGCTGATGCAGCGGCGCGAGGAGATCCGCCGCGTCGCGATCGTCGTCGTCTCGGGCGACCGCGGCCTCGCCGGCCCATTCAACGGCCAGGTGCTACGTCGGGCCTTCCAACTCGAGCGCGAGGTACGCGGCGGCGGCGCCGAGGCGACCTGGCTCACCGTGGGTCGGAAGGGCGCGTCGACGCTCCGCTTCCGCCGCTACCAGCTCGCCGGCCAGTGGGCCGGCTTCAGCGACCGGCCCGAGTACCACGACGCGCAGGCCGTCGCTCACCGCCTCGCCGAGCTCTACACCGAGGGAGAGGTCGACCGCGTCGTGCTCGTGTACAACCGCTACGTCTCGGCGCTCGTCCAGCGCGTCCAGACGACCGACCTGCTGCCGATCCCCGAGGACGTGCTCGAGGGCGAGCAGGAGGAGCGCGAGGGCCTCGCGCCCGACTTCATCTACGAGCCGGAGCCGGAGCAGATCCTCGAGCGGCTGCTGCCCGTCTACCTCGAGACCGAGATCTACCGCGCGCTGCTCGAGTCCGCCGCCTCGTTCCTCGCCTCGCAGATGACCGCGATGCGCAACGCGTCGAAGAACGCGGGCGAGCTGATCGACCGCTACACCCTCCAGCTCAACCGCGCCCGCCAGGCCGAGATCACCCAGGAGATCCTGGAAGTCGTCGCCGGCGCGGACGCGCTGACCCAGTAACCTCGCCGCAGACACAGGAGACCCATGGCCGAGAAGAAGAACACCGGGAAGATCGTCGAGATCAAGGGCGTCGTGCTCGACGCCGTGTTCCCGGACCGCCTGCCCGAGATCTACCACGCGCTCCGGATCCAGGTTCCGGAGGAGAAGGGCAGCCGCGAGCTGATCGCGGAGGTGCAGCAGCACCTCGGCGACGACCGGGTGCGCGCCGTCGCGATGGACACGACGGACGGCCTCGCGCGCGGCGTCGAGATCGAGGACACCGGCGCGCCGATCTCGGTCCCCGTCGGCGACGGGACGCTCGGCCGGATCTGGAACGTGATCGGCGACCCGGTCGACGGCAAGAAGGCGGGCAAGTCCGAGCGCTCGCCGATCCACCGCGACCCGCCGAGCTTCAGCGAGCTCTCTCCGACGGTCGAGATCTTCGAGACCGGCCTGAAGGTCGTCGACCTGATCGCGCCGTACGTGCGCGGCGGCAAGATCGGCCTCTTCGGCGGCGCCGGCGTCGGCAAGACGGTGCTGATCCAGGAGCTGATCCACAACGTCGCGATGCAGCACGGCGGCGTCTCCGTCTTCACGGGCGTCGGCGAGCGCACGCGCGAGGGCAACGACCTGATGCTCGAGATGCAGGAGTCGGGCGTCATCGACAAGGTCGCGATGGTCTACGGCCAGATGAACGAGCCGCCGGGCGCCCGCCTGCGCGTCGCGCTCTCCGGCCTGACGATGGCCGAGCACTTCCGCGACCAGGGCCAGGACGTGCTCCTCTTCATCGACAACATCTTCCGCTTCGTCCAGGCGGGCTCCGAGGTGTCGGCGCTGCTCGGCCGCATGCCGAGCGCGGTCGGCTACCAGCCGACGCTGGCGACCGAGATGGGGCAGCTGCAGGAACGGATCACGTCGACCCGGACCGGCTCGGTCACCTCCGTCCAGGCGATCTACGTGCCGGCGGACGACCTCACCGACCCGGCGCCGGCGAACACGTTCGCGCACCTCGACTCGACGACGGTGCTCTCGCGGGCGATCTCCGAGAAGGGGATCTACCCGGCGGTCGACCCGCTCGACTCGACGTCGCGCGCGCTCCAGCCGGGCATCGTCTCGGAGGAGCACTACCGCTGCGCGACGCGGGTGCAGGAGATCCTCCAGCGCTACAAGGACCTCCAGGACATCATCGCCATCCTCGGCATCGACGAGCTCTCCGACGAGGACAAGCTGGTCGTGACCCGGGCGCGCAAGGTCGAGCGGTTCTTCTCGCAGCCGAACTTCGTGGCCGAGCAGTTCACGGGCACGCCGGGCGTGTACGTGAAGCTCGAGGACACGATCCGCGGCTTCACCGAGATCCTCGACGGCAAGCACGACGACCTGCCCGAGCAGGCGTTCTACATGGTCGGGACGATCGAGCAGGCGGTCGAGCGCGCGAAGCAGATGGGCGGCGAGGAGCCGGAGGCGCCGGCCGAGACCGAGGCCGAGCCCGACGCGGCCGAGGCGGAGCCGGTCACCGCGTAGTGGCCGACCACCCGCTCTTCGCCGTTTCGGTCGTCACGCCGGAAGGCCCGGCCTTCGAGGGCGAGGCGGAGATGCTGATCGTGCCCGGCGACGCCGGGGAGATCGGCGTGCTCGCCCGGCACGCGCCGCTCGTCGCGATGCTCAAGGCGGGCTCGACGCGCGTCCACCTGGACGGCGGCGAGGTGCGCGAGTTCGCGACCGGCCCAGGGTTCTTCCAGGTGCTCGAGGATCGCGCGATCGCGCTCGTCGACGACGCCGTCGCCGCGGGCGAGATCGACGAGGCCCGCGCGCGGCGCCAGCTCGAGGAGTCGCGCCGGGAGCTCGAGCGCGTGGAGGGCGGCGACTCGACCGCCGACCGCTGGCAGCTCGAGCAGCGGATCCGCCACGCGGAGAACCAGCTCCGCGTCAGCGGTCACGGCGAGTAGCGCCGCCCTCGCGCGCGCCTACTTCTTCGGCTGCGACATGTTCAGGTGGCCGTTCGGCTCGAGGACGAGCCAGAGGCCGCCGTTCGCGATCGCGTGCTGGCAGGCGACGTGCCCGGTGCTGTCGCCGGAGTACGTGTAGAGCGGGTGGCCCTTGTAGGTGACCTGCTCGGTGCCGTCCGAGCGCTTCACCGTGCCGAGGAGCATCTCGTCGGTGCCCGTGCCGGCGACCGGCTTCCCGGTGGTCAGGAGCGGCGGCCACGCCTTCGCGCACGCGCCGTAGCAGCTGCTCTTGCCGCCCTTGTCCTTCTCGAAGGCGTAGAGCGCCTGGTGGCTGCCCGTGAACAGGACCTTTCCGTACTGGGACGAGCCCACGACGACGTGCGCCGCGCTCCTGGGCGCAGCCGCCTGGGCAGCCGCGGTCACGGCCAGAGCGGCCACGGCGATCACGACGAGTTGCTTCACGCTTCCTCCTTCACACGCGAGACGCGGCTCGAGAACACCGCCTTGCCGCGAGCGTAGGAGGCGACTCTTACGCCGCCCTGACCGGCGCCTTAGATGTTCGTGAACACGCGCTAGGCGCGGCTCGACGAGAGGTCCTTGGCGCCGGCGTGCGCCGGCAGGTAGAGCCGCTCGACGTACTCGCAGACCATCCGGGTCGTGTTGAAGCGCTCCCCGAGCTCGGCGATCGAGACGCGCATCATCGCGATCCACCGCCGCGGCAGCCCCTGGTCGTCGCGGTCGTAGTAGGCGGGCACGATCTCCTCCTCGAGCAGCCGGAAGAGCGCCTCGCAGTCGGCGGCGTCCTGCTCCTCGTCGCTCGCCGCGGGCTCGCCGTCGCCGATCGCCCAGCCGAGCTCCGGCGCGTACGCCTCGGCCCACCACCCGTCGAGGATCGAGCAGTTGAGCACGCCGTTCAGCGCCGCCTTCATCCCCGAGGTCCCCGAGGCCTCCATCGGGCGCCGCGGCGTGTTCAGCCAGACGTCCACGCCCTGCACGAGCCGCCGCGCGAGCGAGATCTCGTAGTCGGGCAGGAAGTGGATCCGGCCCTCGGCCGAGGGGCTGCGCGCGTAGTCGACGACCTGCTGGATCAGCGCCTTGCCGCCCTCGTCGGCCGGATGCGCCTTGCCCGCGACGAGCAGCTGCAGCGGCCGCGCCGGGTCGTCGAGGAGCGCGCTCAGCCGCTCCGGCTGCCGGAAGAGCAGGCCCGCGCGCTTGTAGGTGGCGAAGCGCCGCGCGAAGCCGAGCGTCAGCGCGTCCGGGCTCAGCTCGGCACCGATCCCCCGCGTCCGCTCGATGAACGCGAGCATCCGCCGCTTCGCGCCGAGGTGCGCCTCCCAGAGCACCTCGTCCGGGAGCTCGCGCGCGCGGGAGAAGTCCAGGTCGGTGTGGCCGAGCAGGTCCTCGAGCTCGTCCGAGATCCACGATCGCGCGTGCACCGCGTTCGTGATCGACGTGATCGGCACCTCGCTCGCGGGCTTGTCGGGCCAGATCGGCTGCCACATCTCGCGCGAGACCTCGCCGTGCAGCTGCGAGACGCCGTTCGCGAAGTCGGACGTCCAGAGCGCGAACGGGGTCATCCCGAAGCGCGTGTCGTCGCCCTGGAACCGTCCGAGCGCGGCGAACTCCTCCCAGGAGAAGCCCGACGCCTGTACGAGCGGCTCGACGCTCCTGCGCACGAGCTCCGCGTCGAACACCTCGTTCCCGGCGGGCACCGGCGTGTGCGTCGTGAACACGGTCGACCGGCGCAGCGTCTCGAGGGCGTCGTGCCGCTCGACGCCCTGCTCCTGCACGAGCTCGCGGAGCCGCTCCAGCTGCAGGAACGCGGAGTGCCCCTCGTTCATGTGGAAGACGGTCGGCGCGAGGCCGAGCAGCCGCAGCACGCGGACGCCGCCGATCCCGAGCACGAGCTCCTGCCGCAGCCGGTTCGCCCGGTCGCCGCCGTAGAGGACGTCGGTGACCGCGCGCGCCCAGTCGGGGTTCCCCTCCACCTTCGTGTCCAGCAGATAGAGCGAGATCCGGCCGACGCGCGCCCGCCAGACCCCGATGCGGACGGGCACGAGCCGCCCTTCGTGCTCCAGCTCGACGACCGGGCACATCGGCACGAGCGTCAGCGGCAGCCGCTCGGTGTCGTTGCGCGGGTAGCGCTCCACCTGGCGGTCGTCCTCGTCGAGGCGCTGGCGGAAGTAGCCGCGCCGGTAGTAGAGGCCGATCCCGACGAGCGGCACGCCGAGCTCCGACGCCGCTTTCAGGTGGTCGCCGGCGAGGATGCCGAGACCGCCGGAGTAGATCGGGAGGCTCTGGTCGAGCCCGAACTCGGCCGAGAAATAGGCGACGAGGAAGTCCTCCGGCAACTCCTGCTCGTGCCACCACGTGGGGCGCTCGGCCTCGATCGCGAGGGCCTCCTGGACCCGCGCCAGCCGCTGCGCGAACTCGACGTCGAGCGCGCGCGACAGGTCGTCGTCGGTCAGCTCGGAGAGGAGCGCGATCGGGTTGTGGTGCAGCTGCGGGAACCGCTCGGGGGCGAGCTGCTGGAAGAGCGAGCGCGCGCCCGGCGTCCACGTGAAGGAGAAGTCGGCGGCGATCTCGGAGAGCGCGGCGCGCAGGCCGGCGGCGTCGTGAACGTGGTCCATAGTCCGAACCGTAACGGCTCTGCCGCTGCTACCTTCCGGTCACCGGAGAGCTTTGACAGGCAGCTTGGCGACCGGTCACACAAACGCCTAAAGAGCCCGAGGGGCGACGCCTCCCGGGGCCTGAGAACGGGAGCGGACGATGTCGCAGGGAGCACGCGAACAGCTGGAAGCGATCCTTCGGGAGCGCATCGCCGTGCTCGACGGCTCCTGGGGCGTGCTGATCCAGCGCGAGGTGACGGGGGAGGAGGCCTACCGCGGCGAGCGCTTCCGCGACCACCCGCGCGACCTCGCCGGAGACCCCGACCTGCTCAACCTGACGCGCCCCGAGGTCGTCGCCCGGATCCACGACGACTACTTCGCCGCCGGCGCCGACATCGCGACCACGAACACGTTCACCGCGACCACGATCGGCCAGGCCGACTACGCGCTCGAGGACGCGGTCGAGGAGATGAACCTCGCGGGTGCGCGCCTCGCGCGCCGCGCGGCCGACGAGTGGACGGCGAGGACGCCGGGGCAGCCGCGCTTCGTCGCCGGCTCCGTTGGCCCGCTGAACGTGTCGCTCTCGCTCTCACCCCGCGTCGACGAGCCTGCGTTCCGCTCCGCCACCTTCGACCAGGTGGCCGAGGCGTACGCGCAGCAGATGCGCGCGCTCCGCGAGGGCGGCGTCGACCTGCTCCTGATCGAGACGGTCTTCGACACGCTCAACTGCAAGGCCGCGATCGTCGCCGCGCAGGAGTCGGCGCCCGACCTGCCGTTGTGGCTCTCCTTCACCGCGATCGACCGCTCCGGGCGCAACCTCTCCGGCCAGACCGTCGAGGCCTTCTGGATCTCCGTCGAGCACGCGCGGCCGCTGATCGTCGGCGTCAACTGCTCGCTCGGCGCCAGCGAGATGCGCCCGTTCGTGGAGGATCTCGCGCGCGTCGCGCCGACCTGGGTCGCGTGCCACCCGAACGCCGGGCTCCCGAACGAGCTCGGCCTGCACGACGAGCAGCCGCACGACACGAGCCGGTTCCTGGGCGAGTTCGCGCGGGACGGGCTCGTCAACGTCGTCGGCGGCTGCTGCGGCACCACGCCCGAGCACGTGCGCGCGATCAGGGCCGCCGTCGAGGGCGTGCCTCCGCGGCGCGTGCCCGAGCCGCATCCGGCGACGCGCTTCTCCGGATTGGAGCCGTTCGAGCTCGGGCCCGACTCGAACTTCACGCTGATCGGCGAGCGCACGAACGTCACCGGCTCGGCGCGCTTCCGCCGCCTCGTCGAGGCCGGCGACTTCCAGGAGGCCGCGAGCGTCGCGCTGGAGCAGGTCCGCGGCGGGGCGAACCTCCTCGACGTGAACATGGACGCCGACCTGCTCGACGGCGAGGCGGCGATGACGACCTTCCTCAACCTGCTCGCCACCGAGCCGGAGGTCGCGCGGATCCCGATCATGATCGACAGCTCGCGCTGGTCGGTGCTCGCCGCCGGGCTGAAGTGCGTCCAGGGCAAGGGCGTCGTCAACTCGATCAGCCTCAAGGAGGGGGAGGAGGCGTTCCTCGAGCAGGCGCGCCACGTCCGCCGCTTCGGCGCGGGCGTGATCGTGATGGCGTTCGACGAGCAGGGCCAGGCGGAGACGGTCGAGCGCAAGGTCGCGATCTGCGAGCGCGCGTACCGGCTGCTCGTCGACGAGGCCGGCTTCGCGCCGGAGGACATCGTCTTCGACCCGAACGTCCTTGCCGTCGCGACCGGGATCGAGGAGCACAACGCGTTCGCGAAGGCGTTCATCGACGCGCTGCCGCTGATCAAGGAGCGCTGCCCCGGCGCGCGGACGAGCGGCGGCATCTCCAACCTCTCGTTCGCGTTCCGCGGCAACGACGCCGTCCGGGAGGCGATGCACTCGGCGTTCCTCTTCCACGCGATCCGCGCCGGTCTCGACATGGGCATCGTCAACGCCGGCCAGCTCGTCGTCTACGAGGACATCGAGCCCGACCTGCTGGAGCGCGTCGAGGATGTGATCTTCGACCGCCGGGCCGACGCGACCGAGCGGCTCGTCGAGTACGCCGAGCGCGTCCGCGGCGCGGGCACGAAGCGGGAGCTCGACCTCTCCTGGCGCGAGGCGCCGGTGGCGAAGCGGCTCGAGCACGCGCTCGTGCACGGGATCGTCGACTTCATCGAGGCGGACACCGAGGAGGCGCGCCGCGAGTCCGCGCGCCCGCTGGACGTGATCGAGGGGCCGCTGATGGAGGGGATGAAGGTCGTCGGCGACCTCTTCGGCGCCGGGAAGATGTTCCTGCCGCAGGTCGTGAAGAGCGCCCGCGCGATGAAGCGCGCCGTCGCCTACCTGGAGCCGTACATGGAGGACGAGAAGGCCGGCGGCTCGGCGCAGGGCACGGTCGTGCTCGCGACGGTCAAGGGCGACGTGCACGACATCGGCAAGAACATCGTCGGCGTCGTCCTCGGCTGCAACAACTACGAGGTGATCGACCTCGGCGTGATGGTGCCGGCCGAGACGATCCTCGACACCGCACGCGAGGTCGGCGCCGACGCCGTCGGGCTCTCGGGGCTGATCACGCCGTCGCTCGACCAGATGGTCGACGTCGCCAGGGAGATGGAGCGGCGCGGGCTCGACCTGCCGCTCCTGATCGGCGGCGCCACTACCTCACGGCAGCACACGGCGGTGCGGATCGCGCCTGCGTACTCGCAGCCGGTCGTCCACGTGCTCGACGCGTCGCGCGTCGTCGGCGTCGTCTCCGACCTGCTCGACGAGGGCCGGCGCGCCGGCGCCGACGAGGAGAACCGCGCCGAGCAGGAGCGCCTGCGCGAGCAGTTCGAGGAGAAGGAGCGCAAGCCGCTGCTCCCGCTCGCCGCCGCCCGCGCCAACCGGCACCGCGTCGCCTTCGACGAGCTGTCGACGCCGGAGTTCACCGGCGTGCGCCTCGTCGAGCCGGAGCTCGCGACGCTGCGCGAGTACGTCGACTGGCAGTTCTTCTTCCACGCGTGGGAGCTGAAGGGCAAGTTCCCGGCGATCCTCGAGCAGCCTGCGGCGCGCGAGCTCTGGGACGACGCCCAGCGGCTCCTCGACCGGATCGTCGAGGAGCGGCTGCTGACCGCACGCGGGGTCTACGGCTTCTGGCCGGCGTCGTCCGACGGCGACGACATAGTTGTCGAGAGTGACAACGAGACCGTCTTCAGGCTCCTCCGCCAGCAGAGCGACTACGGGGACTCCCGGCCCAACCGTTGCCTCGCCGACTACGTCGCGCCGGTGGGCGACCACCTGGGCGCGTTCGCGGTCACCGCCGGCATCGGCGCCGACGAGCTCGCCGCCCGCTACGCAGCGGAGCACGACGACTACCACGCGATCATGGTCAAGGCGCTCGCCGACCGCCTCGCGGAGGCGTTCGCCGAGTACCTGCACGAGGTCGCGCGCCGTGCCTGGTACGAGACCGGGCCGCGGCTCGACCCCGAACAACTGATCAGGGAGCGCTACCGCGGCATCCGTCCGGCCTTCGGGTACCCCGCCTGCCCGGACCACAGCGAGAAGCGCAAGCTCTTCGACCTGCTCGGCGCCGAGGACGCAGGCGTCGAGCTGACGGAGACCTTCGCGATGCTGCCCGCGGCGAGCGTGAGCGGCATCTACCTCGCGCACCCGGACGCGCGCTACTTCTCGGTCGGTCGGCTCGGACGCGACCAGGTCGAGGACTACTCGCGCCGCAAGGGAGTCCCGCTCGCGGAGGCCGAGCGCTGGCTGCGCCCGAACCTCGCCTACGAGCCGGGCGCCGATCCGGCCGTCGTTGCGAGGTAACGCTACCCTCGGCGCATGCGCGCCGCGGCGACACTCGGCCTGACGCTGGCGGCGCTCGCGCTCGCCGGCGCGGCCCTCGCGGCGACGCACGACCCGAAGGCGCCCCGGACGCGACGCTCCGCGGCCGACACGAGGCGCGCCGACTCGATCCTGCTCGTGCGCTCGGACTTCGCCGCCGGCTGGACGGCGGCGCCGAAGCAGGAGGCGCCGCCGTGCAAGAGCGAGCCGGACGAGTCGAAGCTCGTCCGCACCGCGCACGCCGACCGCACCTTCCTCTTCAAGGGCGGAGTGGCGCAGGTCGGGAGCGACGTCGTCGCGTTCGCGACGATCGGGCAGGCGCGCACCGACTGGCGGCTCTCGACGCTCGCCGCGACGCGCACGTGCCTCGTCGAGACGCTGCGCACCGAGTTCGGCAAGGGCGTGAAGGTCGTCGTCCGCTCCGCCGTCGCGCTGCCCGCTCCGAAGCTCGGCGAGCGCGCGCTGCACTACCGGCTCGTCTACGACCTGAAGGGCGTGCAGACGCTCCGCGGCGTCACCGAGCTGATCGGCGTCAACACCGGGCGGATCTCGGTCGTCCTGCACAGCTTCTCGCTCGGCGCGCCGCTGCCCGCGAGCGCGCTCACGGCGCTCAGCAAGGTGCTCGCGCGCCGGCTCGTCGCCGCCTCGGGCGGGATCTAGCCGGCAGCCCTCGCCGGGCGCTCGGCTATCCTCGCCGGGAGGCGCCTACGGGCGTCGATTCGGTATGCGGACGACGCTGAAGCGGGGAATCGGGCGCGGGGCCACCCTCACCGGGAACGGACACGCCGTCCTGCCTCCGGCGACCGTCACGGCGATGCGCCGCTACCGGCAGCCGCCGAAGCAGCCGGTGTCGACGGGCCGCCTGTTCGTCCGCGTGCTCGGCTGGCTCGTGCTCGCGATCGCCGTCGTCGTGTCCGG
This sequence comes from Gaiellaceae bacterium, assembly GCA_035545195.1. Classification (GTDB taxonomy): domain Bacteria; phylum Actinomycetota; class Thermoleophilia; order Gaiellales; family Gaiellaceae; genus Palsa-739. The sequence goes on along the minus strand of DASZYW010000089.1, from coordinate 4,667 downwards.
TCTGGCGGGCGGCGTCTACCTCTACGGCCACGAGACGCTGAACGCGATCGCCGCGCACTCGAAGCCCGTCCGGGACGCCCAGAAGATCCTCTCGCAGATCCCCTCGCCGTCGCAGCCGGCGATCGCGCTCGTCGCGGGCTACGACCACCGCGCCGGCGACGGCGCCTCGTACGCCGGCTCGAACTCCGACACCGTGATGCTGCTGCGCGCCGACCCGACGAACGACACGCTCTCGCTGCTCTCGTTCCCGCGCGACCTGAACGTGCCGATCTACTGCTCGGGCGACACCGTCTACACGCACTCGCGGATCAACGCCGCGTGGGCGCTCTGCCCGGGCGACGAGGGGCCGCTGGCGACGGTCGACACGGTCGAGCACCTGACCGGCCTGCAGATCAACTACCTGATCACGCTCGACTTCCACGGCTTCAAGGAGATCGTCAACAGGCTGCACGGCGTCTACATGGACGTCGACCGGCGGTACTACATCCCGCCCAACTCCGGCGTCTCGGCGATCAACCTCCATCCGGGCTACCAGAAGCTCGACGGCGGACAGGCGCTCCAGTACGTCCGCTTCCGTCACACCGACTCGGACATCTACCGGAACGCGCGCCAGCAGCTCTTCCTGGACGCGCTCAAGAGCCGGCTCGCGGGCAGCCTCAAGATCAACGACATCCCGAAGATCATCGGGGCGATCAAGGGCAACGTCGAGATCGCGCGCGGCGGCGGCGGCGCGCCCGGGATCACGGAGATCCAGGCGTACGCCGGGCTCGCGTACGGGCTTCCCGCCGGCCACCTCTTCCGGAACAGCATCTCGCCGGGCGACCTCCAGAACCTCGACGTCGGCGGCGCCGCCGAGCTGACCACCTCGCAGTCCGTGATCGACCAGGTCGTCTACAGCTTCCTGCACCCGGACGTGACGCTGCCCACGCGCGCGAACGACCAGGCGCTCGGGATCAAGACGCACACGAAGCCCTCGAAGAAGCTGAAGCCGGCCGAGATCACGACGCTGGTGATGAACGCGGGCATCGTCGCGGGCCGCGCCGCGAACACCGACTACCTGCTCCGCCAGCTCGGCTACACGACGAAGCTGCTCCCGGCCTCGATCCCCGCGAACGCGCCGCAGACCTTCGACACCAACATCTACTACGACCCCGTGCAGCCGCACGCGAAGCAGGCCGCCGAGCAGCTGAAGCCCCTCTTCGGCGGGCACACGGACGTCGTCCCGCTCTCGCCGGCGATCGCGCCGTACGCGCAGCAGGCAGGGAACCCGATGACCGTCGTCGCCTTCGGGACGAGCTTCGACGGGACGCTCGCCACGCCGCCGCCGCCCGCGCAGACGCCGGAGAAGCAGGCGCCTTCGGTGAGCGACGGCGTCTCCGCCACCGACTACTCGCTCAAGGCGGTCGCCTCGCAGGTGCCGTTCACGATCATGCAGCCGCACGAGATCGCGGCCGGCTCGCGGCTCTCCTCGGACGAAGGCGTCCGGCCGTACAAGCCGCTGGAGAACCAGCACGCTCTCGTGATGACGTTCCTGGAGCCGAACGGGATCGCCTACTGGCAGATCGAGGAGACGACGTGGAACTCGGCGCCGATCCTCGCCCACCCGACGGCGCGCCGGACGATCGGCGGCCGCCACTTCTCGCTCTACACGGTCGGCGGCCACATCCACATGGTCGTAGTCCGTCAGGGCAAGGCGAGCTACTGGGTCGTGAACACGCTGCTCGACGAGCTCTCGAACGAGACGATGCTCGCGATTGCGAAGTCCCTCCAGCCGCTGGCCAAGTAGGACTACCCTAGGGCCGCGATGGCACGGATCGGAATCTTCGGCGCCGGCTACGTCGGCCTCGTAACGGGCGCGTGCTTCGCCGACCTCGGCCACGACGTCGTGCTCCGCGACGTCGTCCCCGAGCGGATCGAGCAGCTCCGCGCCGGCGAGGTCCCGATCTACGAGCCGGGCCTCGACGAGGTGCTCGAGCGCAACCGCGACCGGATCTCGTTCACGCTCGACGTGCACGAGGCGGTCGAGGGCGCGGACTTTCTCTACGTCGCGGTCGGCACCCCGCCGACCTACTCGGGCGACGCCGACCTGACCGCGGTCTGGCAGGTCGTCGACGAGCTGCCCGAGGGCGTCGAGGGACGGCCGGTGGTCGTGATGAAGAGCACCGTGCCGGTGGGCACCGGCGAGCGGGTGCGCGCCCGCCTCGACGCGCGCGGGCTCGCCAACGTCGGCTACGCGTCGAACCCCGAGTTCCTCGCCGAGGGCAGCGCCGTCGCCGACTTCATGAATCCCGACCGGATCGTCGTCGGCGCCTTCGACCCGGAGGACGCCGACCGCGTGATCGCGCTCCACGCCGGCCTCGAGACGGAGATCGTGATCACCGACGTGCCCTCCGCGGAGCTCGTGAAGCTCGCGGCGAACGCCTTCCTCTCGACCCGGGTCAGCTTCATCAACGAGATCGCGAACGTCTGCGAGCTCGTCGGCGCGGACGTCGTCGACGTCGCGCGCGGCGTCGGTCTCGACCACCGGCTCGGCCCGCACTTCCTGCGCGCGGGCATCGGCTTCGGCGGCTCGTGCTTCCCGAAGGACGTGACGGCGCTCAAGCAGCTCGCCGGGAACTCGGGCTACCCGTTCCTGCTCCTGCAGGCCGTCTGGGAGGTGAACGAGCTGCAGAAGCGGCGCGTCGTCTCGAAGCTCGAGCGTCGGCTCGGCAGCTTGCGCGGCCGGACGATCGCGCTGCTCGGGCTCGCGTTCAAGCCGAACACGGACGACATGCGCGAGGCGCCGAGCCGGATCATCGCCTACCGCCTGCTGGCGGAGGGCGCCGAGGTCCGCGCCTGGGATCCCGTCGCGCGGCCCGACGACCTCGTCGGCGTCGAGATCACCGACTCCGTCCTCGAGGCCGTCCGCGGCGCCGACGCGGCGGTGATCGTGACCGAGTGGCCGGTGCTCCGCCAGCTCTGCAGCCAGGAGGTCCGCGAGGCAATGGCGCGGCCGCTGATCGTCGACGGCCGCAACCTGCTCGACCCCGAGGAGGCCGCCGCCGCCGGGTTCGAGTACGAGGCGATCGGCCGCCCGCGGCACTCGACGCCCAACGCCGCCCCGCAGACCGCTCCGGAGATCAAGGCCTGATGGAGGCCCTCCTCCTTGCGGGCGGCAAGGCGGAGCGGCTCGGGGAGGCGGCGCAGGGTCTGCCGAAGCCGCTCGTCTCCGTCGCGGGCTTCCCGCTCGCCGAGTACACCGTCGCGCGCCTCGTCGACGCGGGCGTGACCCGCATCGTCGTCGCCTGCCGCGCCGGCCAGGAGGACGTCTTCGAGAACGCGCTCGCCGGCCTCGGCGCCGAGATCGCGCCGGTCGGGGAGGAGGAGCCGCTCGGACGCGGCGGCGGTCTGCGCTTCGCCGCCTCGCACCGGCGCGAGTCTGGGCCGGTGCTCGCGCTGAACGGCGACGAGCTGCTCGACCTCGACTACGCCGGCCTGGTCGCGGAGCACGGCCGGAGCGGCGCCGCGGCCACGGTCGTCGTCGCGCAGGTGCGCTCCCCGTTCGGCGTCGTCGACCTGCGCGAGGACGGCTCGATCGTGGGCTTCCGCGAGGCGCCGATGCTCGAGCACTGGGTCAACTCCGGCGTCTACGTCCTCGGCGAGGAGGCGCTCGAGCGCCTGCCCGAGCGCGGCGACCACGAGCTGACGACCTTCCCCGAGCTCGCCGCCGAGGGCAAGCTCCACGGCCACCGCCACGAGGGCGTCTGGCTGACCGTGAACACGCCGAAGGACCTCCGCCGCGCCGCCGAGTTCATGGAGGCCCACCCGGACTGGCGCCCGCGCAGGCAGGTCGCGTGAGCGCCGACTCGCCGAACTTCGGCGTCCTCGACCGTTGGGCGAACGACCCGCGCCGGGTCGAGAAGCCGTGGGGCTGGGAGCTGATCTGGGCCTCGAGCGAGCACTACCTCGGCAAGGTCCTCTTCGTCCGCGCCGGCGAGTCGCTCAGCCTCCAGTTCCACCGGGAGAAGGACGAGGCGTGGTACGTCCAGAGCGGGCGCGCGAAGCTCGAGCTCGGCGACGTGGGGCAGACGCTCCTCGACGAGGAGGTCGTGGCGGCCGGTGCGTCCTTCCGCTTCCCGCCCGGCACCGTCCACCGGGTCACGGCGCTCGAGGACACGACGATCCTCGAGGTCTCGACGTACCACCCCGACGACGTCGTGCGGCTCGAGGACGCGTACGGCCGGGCGGGGACGTCGGCCCCCTGAGCGACCGGCGCGTCCTCCGCTGGGACGGCTGCGTCAACGTCCGCGACCTCGGCGGCATCCCGCTGCGCGACGGCGGGGAGACCGCCTATCGCGTCGTCGTCCGCGCCGACTGGCTGCCGGGCCTCTCGCCGGCGGGACGCGAGGCGCTCGTCGACTACGGCGTCTCGCTCGTCGTCGACCTGCGGCCCGAGCGCGAGGACGCCGAGGACGAGTACGAGCGGCTGCCTGTCCCGGTCGAGCGCGCCGCGGTCGACCCGCGCGACGTGCCTGCGGCGTGGGACGTCCACTCGATGCACGACGCCTACCTCGGCATGATCCACACCTTCCCGGACTCGTTCGCGCGGGCGTTGACGCTGCTCGGCCAGGCGGATCCGCCGGTCGCCGTGCACTGTGCGGGCGGCCGCGACCGGACCGGGATCGCCT
>DASZYW010000088.1:0-4832 GCA_035545195.1 Gaiellaceae bacterium | reverse complement strand
GAGGCGCTCGCCGGCGCCGAGGACAGGCTCAGCTTCGACGCGCCCGTCCATTCGCTCGCGGATCTCGACGGGCTGCCGCTCGCCCCGCGGTGGCTCAACGTCAAGCCTTCGCGCTTCGGGACGGTGCGCAGCCTGCTCGAGACGATCGAGGCCGCGGAGCAGCGCGGGATCCGCATGTACGGGGGCGGTCAGTACGAGCTCGGTCCCGGTCGCCTGCAGATCCAGCGGCTCGCCGGCGTCTTCTACCCGGACGGCCCGAACGACGTCGCGCCGTCGGTCTACAACGAGGGAGGACCGCGGCCGGGGCTGCCGCAGAGCCCGCTCGCGCCTCGGGGAGGAGTCGGCTTCTGAATCTCTTCGATCCGCTCCAGGAGGGGGAGTGGCTCCGCCGGTTCGGAGAGGAGCTCGGCGCGACGCTCTGGGGCGGGACGCTGTACGAGCTCGCTCCGGGCGCGGCCAGCCCGTACCACTGGCACTACGGCGAGGAGGAGTTCCTGCTCGTCGTCGAAGGCGCTCCGACCCTGCGCACGCCTGCCGGGGAGCAGCCGCTGCGGCCATGGGACCTCGCCGTCTTCCCACGCGGCGAGGCCGGGGCGCACCAGGTGCGGAACGACACCGATCGGCCCGCCCGGCTCGCCTTCTTCTCGTCCGTCTCCGATCCCGAGGTCGCGGTCTATCCCGACGACGACCGGGTCGGCGTCAACGCCGGCTGGAGCCGCCCGGACGCGGTGCCGCACACCCGTGGGTACCTGGAGCGGCCGTGACCGTCTTCAACCTCCTCGACGGCGCTCTTCCCGACGACTTCGACCGGCCCGGCTTCGCGCATCGCCGGGCGCGAGTGTTCCGGGACCAGGGCGCGGAGCTGCTCGGCGGGACGCTCTACGAGACGCCGCCCGGCGAGAAGCTCTGGCCGTACCACTGGGAGCTCGGCTGCGAGGAATGGCTCGTCGTCGTCTCCGGGTCGCCGACGTTGCGGTCGCCTGCCGGCGAGCGCGAGCTCTCCGTCGGCGAGATCGTCCACTTCCCGCAAGGCATGCCGGGAGCGCACCAGCTGCTCAACCGCTCGGACGCGCCGTTCCGCGTTCTGATCTGCTCGACGAAAGCCGATCTCGCCGTCGCGGGTTATCCCGACAGCGAGAAGCTCTACGTCACCGCGCCGGTGTTCGACGTCGATCGCGTCGTGCCCGATCGGACGCTCGACTACTGGGACGACGAGAGCTGACCCTGCGCGACGTCGAGCCGCGCGAGTCGCTCGGCTATCGGAACGTCGGCCCGCCGCCCGACGAGCCCATGTTGCTCCAGCTTTCAGGCACGGACTCGTGCTGGAGGCGCGACGAAGTCGCGATCGCCGCAGGTGTACACCTACATCTACGCCTACATCCACCTACATCACTTGAGCAGGCGGACCCAGGTCACGCTCACCGACCGGCAGCACGCGTTCCTGCTCTTCGAGGCGGAGCGCACCGGTCTCGCGCTCGCCGAGCTCGTCCGCCGGGCGATCGACACCGTCTACCGGCCCGGCACCCGCGAGCGCGTCGGCGGCGTGGAGCTGAGTCTCGGCGTCTGGCGGCGCCCGGACGCCGCGATCGTCGGCCGGCGTCCGCGGCGTCTCTAGCTCAGTGCTCGAACGGGAGCTCGACGAAGTGCGCGACGTCGGGCTCGATCCAGAAGACCGTGCCGCTGCGCATCGGGAAGTCGCGGTCGATGTAGTGCCGGGAGATCCGGTCGATCACCGCGAGCGCATCGTCTCCGTCGACGGTCTCCACCACCCGGCCTCGGATCTGCGCGTTCCGGTACGGGTTCGCCTCGTCCACGACCGAGAGCGCGACGCGGGGGTCGCGTGCGAGGTTCCGCGCCTTCCGCGAGCCCGGCTGCGTGAAGAACGCGATCCGGCCGTCCTCGAGCAGCGCCCAGACTGGAATCGAGTGCGGTGCCCCGTCGGGGAGCACCGTCGCGAGGTGCACCACCGCGCGGCCCTCGGTGAAGAGGGAGGCGACGCGAGGGTCGAGCTCTAGCGGAATGCGTTCTCCCCGGTCAGCGCCTTGCCGACCGAGAGCGTGTGCACCTCGTGCGTGCCCTCGTACGTGAGCACGGTTTCGAGGTTGTTCATGTGGCGGATCACCGGGTACTCGAGCGTGATCCCGTTGCCTCCGAGGATCGAGCGCGCCGTCCGCGCCACCTCGAGCGCCCCGCGCACGTTGCCCATCTTCCCCATCGAGACGTGCTCGGGCCGGAGGATCCCCTCGTCCTTCATCCGCCCCAGGTGGAGCGCGACGAGGAAACCGCGGTTCACCTCGAGCGCCATCTCCGCGAGCTTCTGCTGCGTGAGCTGGTAGCCGGCGATCGGCTTCGCGAAGACGATCCGCTCCTTCGCGTAGTCGATCGCGGTCTCGAGGCAGGTGCGCGCCGATCCGACGACGCCGAAGACGATTCCGAACCGCGCCTCGTTGAGGCAGGAGAGCGGCCCGCGCAGCGTCGAGATCTCCGGGAAGCGGTTCTCCTCCGGGACGCGCACGTCGCGGAGCACGAGCTCCGAGGTGACGGACGCGCGCAGCGAGAGCTTGCGGTGCATCAGCGGCGCCTCGAACCCGGGCATGTCCTTCTCGACGAGGAAGCCGTTGATCGCGCCGTCCTCCGTGCGCGCCCACACGACCGCGACATCGGCGATCGAGCCGTTCGTGATCCACATCTTCGCGCCGTTGAGGATCCAGTCGGAGCCGTCGCGCCGCGCGGTTGTGCGCATCGAGCCGGGGTCGGAGCCCGCGTCCGGCTCGGTCAGCCCGAAGCAGCCGATCGCCTCGCCCGCGTGCATCGCCGGCAGCCAGCGCTGCTTCTGCTCCTCGGAGCCCCACTTCCAGATCGCGAACATCGAGAGCGAGCCCTGCACGGAGACGAGCGAGCGGATGCCCGCGTCGCCGGCCTCGAGCTCCTGGCAGACGAGCCCGTACATGACGGAGCTCGCCTCGGGGAGCCCGTAGCCCTCGAGGTGCATCCCGAAGAGGCCGAGCTGCGCGAGCTCCGGGATCAGCTCCCGGGGAACCTCGCCGCGCTCGAACCACTCGCCCACGTACGGCTTCACCTTGTCGCTGACGAACTGCCGCACCGTGTCGCGGATCGCACGCTCCTCGTCGCTCAGGAGAGCGTCGATCCCGAGGAAGTCGAGCGGGTCGATCTCGTTCTTCGCGGTGGTCGCCATGCGGCTGTTCATCCTATACTCCGAGGTTTGACTGACTAGTCAATCAGGGAATCTGGAGACGAACATGGCAGCGATCGAGCAGAGCACCGGTGTGTCCTTCGCCCTCACCGACGAGCAGAAGGCGCTGCGCGACCTCGCGCGCGAGTTCGCCGAGAAGGAGATCCGCCCCCGCGAGGCCGAGTACGACGAGAAGATGCAGCACCCGGCCGACGTGATAGAGAAGGCGCACGACGTCGGGCTGATGAACCTGCACGTCCCCGACGAGTACGGCGGGCTCGGGCTCTCGGCGTTCGACGGGATGCTCGTCGGCGAGGAGCTGAACTGGGGCTGCTCCGGGATGGCGACCTCGATCCTCGCCAACGGCCTCGGGTCGGGCCCGGTGATCCTCTTCGGCTCCGACGAGCAGAAGGCGCAGTGGCTGCCGCAGCTGATCGAGTCGCCGATCCTCGCCTGCTTCGGTCTCTCCGAGCCCGGCGCGGGCTCCGACGTCGCCGCGCTGAAGACGACCGCGGTGCTGGAGGGAGACGAGTACGTCCTCAACGGCTCGAAGACGTTCATCACGAACGCCGGCTACGCGAACTGGTGCGTCGTCTTCGCGAAGACCGACCCGAAGGGCGGGCACAAGGGCATGTCCGCGTTCATCGTCCCGATGGACGCGCCCGGTGTCACGATCGAGAAGCACCTCGACAAGATGGGCCAGCGCTCGACCGACACGTCGGCGTTCGCGCTACAGGACGTCCGCGTGCCGACGGAGAACCGGATCGGGGAGGAGGGCGACGGCTTCAAGATCGCGATGGCCACGCTCGACTTCACGCGGCCCGGCACCGCGATCGGGGCCGTCGGCGTCGCGCAGGCGGCCTACGAGCACGCGGTCGCCTACGCGAAGGAGCGCGTCACGTTCGACATGCCGATCGCGATGCACCAGGGCGTCAACTTCCCGATCGCCGACATGGCGACCGAGATCCAGGCGGCGCGCCTGCTCTGCTGGCAGTCGGCCTGGATGCTCGACACCGCCGGGCCCCGCGAGGCGACGCTCTACTCGAGCTTCGCGAAGCGCTTCTCGGCGGACATGGCGATGAAGGTGACGACCGACGCCGTCCAGGTCTTCGGCGGCTACGGCTACATCAAGGAGTACCCGGTCGAGAAGCTCATGCGCGACGCGAAGCTCTTCCAGATCTACGAGGGCACCTCGCAGATCCAGCGGCTCGTGATCGCGCGCGAGATCTTCATGCCGAAGTCGTAGGCTCCGCGCGATGGCAATCGAGATCGACCTGAGCGGGCGCGTCGCCCTCGTCACCGGCGCCTCGCGCGGGCTCGGACGCGCTGACGCACTTGCGCTCGCCCGCGCCGGCGCAGACGTCGTCGTCGCCGACCTGCTCGTCGAGTCCGAGCTCTCCGAGGAGACAGACCGCTTCGGAACGCTCGCGACGGTGGCGCGCCAGAGCGGGATGGTGCACACCGAGGAGACGGTCGAGCAGATCCGCGGGCTCGGCCGGCGCGCGCTTGCCGTCCGCTGCGACGTCACGAACCGCGCCGAGGTCGACGCCGCCGTCGCCCGCGCGGCGGAGGAGCTCGGCGCCGTCGACATCCTCGTCAACAACGCAGGCACGCTCGACCACGTTGCCCAGTTCCCCGA
>DASZYW010000087.1:0-13887 GCA_035545195.1 Gaiellaceae bacterium | reverse complement strand
GAGTTGTGGACGATCTGCTTGCGGACGTAGACGGGCGCGCCGTAGAGAGCAAGCGCCCGCTCGACCGTCTCGACCGCCCGCTCGACGCCCGCGCAGTACCCCCGCGGCGCCGCCAATAGAACGCGCTTCACCAAACCGGGGCAACCTTAGCGCCGCTTCCTTAGAGGTTGTGAATGCCGCTGGGCGCCGGCTCGGCCGGCGCCCAGCGGAGCGAGCGGAAAGCGAGAGACGAAGGCCGCGCGCGCGAAGCGCGCCCGGCCGAGTCGCAGCGGGCGAGCGGAAAGAGAAATGGAAAAGCCCGCCGCTCGGGGGGTCGGTGCGGCGGGCTCTCCCAAGTTGCTCACCGCGACGCAGTAGAACCAGGATGCGCCGCAGTTCGCATCGCCCAGTACGCGGGAGAGTAGGCGGCGTTGGCGAGGCAGTAAATGGGCCGGTCGGCCCATCTTTGCAAGGGAGAAAGAGCGGAGTCCGCTGGCTCCGGCGCCTGTCGGCTCCTATGATGCGTCGGCCCAGTGTCGCGCAAAATCGAGCTCTTCAGGCGTCGCCGTGTGGCCGAACGGCCCGACCACTCGCGGGAGGTGCGCGAGCTCGGGAGCCTGCGCCGGATCGCGTCGGAGCTGACGCGCACGGTGGACGTGGAGGGCGTCGTCCGCACGCTGCTGGACGAGCTGGGGGAGCTGTTCGGCGTCGGGTTCGTGGCGCTGACGTTCGTCTCGGACGACGGCGGCGAGGCGACCGGCTTCCTGGCGCGCTCGAACGGCGAGGACGTGCCGTGGTGGAACGAGATCCGGCTGGATCTCCGGTCGGTGTCCTCGGGAATCGCGAGCGCCGTGTTCGAGGCGGCGGCGTTCACGGTCTACGACGTCACCGCCTCGACGAAGGTCAGCTCGACGCTGGCGGAGCGGGTCGGCGCGAAGAGCGCCGCGTACGTGCCGCTCTCGGTGGACGATCGCGTGATCGCGGTGATCTCGGTGGCGACGACGGACGACCATCGGATCTTCACGGCGAACGACCTGGAGACGATGCAGACGCTCGCGTCGGAAGCTGCGGTGGCGCTGGAGCGGACGCGGACGGCGCTCGCGCTCAACGTCGCGCTGGAGGAGAACCGGCAGCGGCTGCAGCAGCAGGGGGCGCTGCTCCGGGCGGCTCAGGTGTTGAGCGGCGAGCTGGAGCTCGGCGCCGTGCTGCAGCGGCTCGCCGACCAGCTGGCGCGGCTGCTCGACGCCGACGCGGCGGACTGCTACCTGCTGGACGAGAGCGTGTTGCGGTGCGCCGCGGTCTGCGGGCTCGACGAGGGCCTGATCGGTTTCGAGTTCGGAGCGACGCGGGGGCTCGCCGGCGTGGCGCTGCGCGAGGAGCGGCCGGTGATCGAGAGCGAGTACGGCGAGATCCCCGACCCGGTGCCGCACCCGGCGTACGAGGGGTTCACGGACGCGCTCGTGGCGCCGATGCGCTGGAGCGACGTCGTCCGGGGCGTGCTCGGCGTCGGCCGGCGCGGCGGGAACCGCTTCACGCGCGAGGACGCGGAGGTGCTGGAGACGTTCGCCGGTCTCGCCTCGCTCGCCGTTCGCAACGCCGAGACGTACGCGCAGAGCACGCGGCAGGCGCGGATCCAGCGCGGCTTCTACCGGATCGCCTCGGTGCTCGGGCAGTCGCTCTCGCGGCCCGCGACGCTGACGGCGATCGCGCAGGCGGCGACCGAGGCGCTGGGGGGAACGGCCGCTGCGGTCCTCGTCCCGACGGGCGGGCACCTCGAGCCGCTCGGGTCCTACGAGCTGCCGGCCGACTTCGTGGAGCTCCTGTTCGCGACCTCGCGCGACGAGGAGGGGGCCCTGTTCCGCGCGGCCGAGCGGGGGCGGATCGTCGCCGGTCCGTCCCTGAGCGAGGACGAGCGTCTGCCCGAGACCTGGCGGGCCGCCGGTGCGCGCCACGGCTACAGCGCGTTCCTGAGCGTCCCCGTCGAGGCGCCCCGCGCGGTGGGGAGCGGACTCGTGCTCGTCTTCTTCGCGGAGGAGCGGGCGTTCACGGACGACGACCTCGAGCTCGCGTCCCACCTCGCCGAGGCGACGCGCGGCGCGCTCGAGCGGAGCGAGCTGTTCGAGGCGGAGCGGAACGCACGCGCGCTCGCGCAGCAGCTCGCGCGCACCGGGCGCCTGCTGACGAGCGAGCTCGACCCGGAGGCGGTGCTCGACGAGGTCGTGCAGCAGGCGCCGGAGCTGGTCAACGCGGAGGCGGCGGCGTTCCGCCTGCTCGACGGCGAGGAGCTCGTCGTCACCGCCGCTGAGGGGCCGGGCGCCGAGCAGGCGCTCGACAGCCGTTGTGCCGCCAGCTCGCGGCTCTCCGGCGACGTGCTCCAGTCGAGCACGCCGGTCACGCAGCCGACTGCGGGCGAGGACGAGCGGCTGCGCGCGCTCGACCCGATGCTCGCCGCGGGCAACGTCTCGTACCTCGGCGTCCCGGTCGCGGGCGGCGAAGGCGCGCCCGCGGGCGTCCTCTCGGTCTACTCGCGCTCGGCCCGCGCCTGGCGCGAGGAGGAGGTCGAAGCGCTGCTCGCGCTTGCGGCCAGCACCGCGGCCGCGCTCTCGAACGCCGAGCTGTACCAGCGCGTCGCGCTCGAGCGCGAGCGCAGCGTCGCGATCCTCGCCAACATCGCGGACGGGATCGTGGCGGTCGACCGCGAGGGCGACGTCGTCCTCTGGAACGCGGCGGCGGAGCGGATCACCGGCGTCCCGGCGACGGTCGCGCTCGGCCGGACGCCGGCGGAGGTGCTGCAGCGCAGCCTCGAAGGTCCCGACGGCACGCCAGGCGACCGGCTCGTCTCGATCACGCGCGGCCGGGAGGAGGTCTGGCTCTCGGTGACCGAGGCGGTGATGCGCGACCCGCTTGGCGGCGTCGCCGGCCGCATCTTCGCGTTCCGCGACATCTCCGGCGACCGGCTCGTCGAGCAGGTGAAGTCGGACTTCGTGTCCACGGTGTCGCACGAGCTGCGCACGCCGCTCACCTCGATCTATGGGTTCGCGGAGACGCTCCTCCGCCGCGACGTCAACTTCGGCGAGGACGAGCGGCGGATCTTCCTCCAGTACGTGGCGACCGAGTCGCAGCGGCTGACCGCGATCGTCGACACACTCCTCAACGTCGCCCGCCTCGACACCGGCGACCTGCAGGTCAACCTCGCAGACACCGACGTCCGCGACGTCGTCGGGCAGGTCGTGTCCGCGGTGCCGGAGGCGGCGGTGAACGGGCACCGCTTCGTCGTCGAGCTGCCGGACGAGCCGCTGCCGGTGCGCGCCGACCCCGACAAGCTCCGCCAGGTCTGCTCGATCCTCGTCGACAACGCGCTCAAGTACTCGCCGGACGGCGGCACGGTCACGGTCGGCGCGGTGCAGCGGCGCGAGGCGGTCGAGGTCAGCGTCGCCGACGAGGGGATCGGCATCCCCCAGGCCGACCAGGAGCAGATCTTCCGCAAGTTCTATCGTGGCACCGACGCCGACCAGCGCGGCGGCGCGGGCGGCACGGGGCTCGGGCTCTTCATCGCGCGCGGCCTCGTCACGGCGATGGGCGGGCGGATCCACGTCAGCTCGCGGGAGGGCGAGGGTTCCCGCTTCGCGGTCGAGCTCCCGCTTGGCACAGTTGCCGAGAGTGACAGTGACGACGATGGGGTATAGGAGCGGAATGAGGGCACGAGGGTGACGCGCGTTCTCGTCATCGACGACGAGGCGCCGATCAGGCTGCTCTGCCGCGTCAACCTCGAGGCGGAGGGGATGGAGGTGCTGGAGGCGCCCGACGGCCCGAGCGGCCTCGAGCTCGCCCGCCAGCAGGAACCGGACATCGTCCTCCTCGACGTGATGATGCCGGGACTCGACGGCTGGCGGGTCGCCGAGCAGATGCAGCAGGACGACCGCACCAACGCGATCCCGATCATCTTCCTCACCGCCCGCGCCGAGTTCCGCGACCGCGCCCGCGGCCTCGACATCGGCGGCGTCGACTACGTGACGAAGCCGTTCAACCCGCTCGACCTGGCGGGGCTCGTGCGCGACCTGCTCGACCGGATCGACAAGGGCGAGCGCGACGAGCTGCGCGGCGAGAAGCTCGCGGAGCTGCGCTCGCTGATGGACGCCGAGTCCTAGCGCGCCGTCTGGGCGAGGAGGATCCCGGCGAGCACGACCGCGCCGCCGGCGATCTGCACCGGCGCGAGCGACTCGTCCAGCCAGAGCCACGCGACCGCGGTCGCGACGACGGGCTCGAGCATCGCCACGATCCCGACGCGGGTCGCCGAGATGTGCCGCAGCGCGGCGACGATCAGCGAGAAGGGGACGATCGTCCCGAGCACGATCACCCAGAGGACGAGCGCCCAGACCGGCAGGTGCCACGACGCGAGCCGGCCCTGGAGCGTCACGGTGCGGGCGGTGGCGGCGGCGGGGAAGCTCCACCACGGCTGCACGACCGTCCAGAAGAGGGTCGCGAAGCCGAAGCCCCACGCGAGCAGTGTCACCGTGTCTCGGCGGCCGACGTTGTGCTCGGCTTGCAGCAGGTAGCCCGCGTAGACGAACGCGGCGATCAGCGCGTAGGCGACGCCGAGCCCGTCGATCCCGTGCGTGTTCCAGAGCCGCACCATCAGCACGAGCCCGGAGAGCGAGAGGCCGAGCGCGACCCAGATCCGGCGGCGCACGTGCTCGTGGCCGAATGTCCGCGCCCAGATCGCGACGAGCAGCGGGCCGAGGTACTGGATCAGCAGCGCGATCCCGACGGGCAGCCGGTGGATCGCGAGGAAGTAGAAGAGCTGGACGAACGCGACGCCGGAGATCCCGAAGATCGCGAGGCGCAGCCAGTCGCGCGAGCGCAGGCGCAGCGCCGCATGGTCGCGCGCGACGGCGAGCAGCATCAGCCCGGCGCAGGCGCCGGCGCAGCGACCCTCGGTGAGCCGCAGCGAGCTGAGCCCGGACGAGAGCGCCACCTTCGAGACGGCGCCGTTGACGCCGAAGAGCGCCGCGGCGACGAGCACCATCGCGTAGCCGGCCGCCGGACGGCGGACAGCCTGCTCCTCGACGATCGCGACTCCGGCGGCAGCCACCATCCGAACGTAACAGCGTGAGATGTCGTCTCCGGTTCGATGTCTACCGTGGCAACATGCAGACGTGCGGAGCGTGTGGCGAGACCAAGCCGTCGAGCGAGTTCCATCTGTCGACGAGGTATGGTCGCCAGCGCTGGTGCAAGGTCTGCCGGAAGGCATATGACCGCCACTACTGGGCGAAGAACGCGGAACGCCGCAGGCGCCAGTCGAAGGAGCAGCGCCGACGCCTTCTCGAGTGGCACCACGAGCTCAAGGCATCAACTCCCTGCGCCGACTGCGGTGGTCGATTCCATCCGGAGGCGATGACCTGGGATCACCTGCCGGGAAGCGAGAAGATCGCCGAGGTGAGTCTCTTGATCAGGGCAGGAAAGGCGATCCAGGCCCGTAAGGAGATCGAAAAGTGCGAGCTCGTCTGCGCGAATTGCCATGCAGTACGCTCGTACAACAGACGTCGCGGGGTGTAGCTCAGCCTGGTAGAGCACTGGCTTTGGGAGTCAGCGGCCGGGAGTTCGAATCTCCCCACCCCGACTGGAGAGCGGCGGCGCGAGTTGCTCGGCGACAGCCCGTGCCACCTTCTGCGCCGCTCGGCTCCCTTCCCGGAGCTGGCCGCCGAGCGTCGGCACGAAGCCCACGAACCAGAGCCCCGGCAACGCCGGCTCGCCGTCCGTCTTCGCCGGGAGCCCGCGCGGGCCGAGCACGTCGAGGTGGCCGACGAGCCCGTCCAGGCCCGCGCGAAACCCCGTCGCCGCGATCACCGCGTCGGGCCGGATCCGCGAGCCGTCGGCGAGCAGGACGTCTGGGCCGTCGAAGCCCTCGACGGCGGCCACGACCTCGACCCGGCCGTGCCGGACCGCGTCGACGATCCCCACGTCGAGGATCGGCACCGTGCCGGTCGTGATGAACGCGGTGCGCAGCCCGTGCTCCGGGCGCGGCAGGCCCTGCGCCGAGAGATCCGGGATCGCGGCCTTGCGCATCGCCTTCGAGACCGGGTCGACCCAGTCGGGCGGGAGCTTCCGGATGCCCATCCCGATCACCTGCGCCGGGATGCCCGCGGTCGCGCGGCGGACGATCTGCGGCGGCGTGCGCACCGAGATCCGTGAACGCGCGGCGCCGCCGTCGACGACGTCGTGGGCGATCTCCGCGCCCGAGTTCCCCGCGCCGACGACGAGCACGTCCAGGCCGCGGAACGGCTCCGGGTTGCGGTACTCCGACGAGTGGACGAGCGTCCCGGGGAAGGCGTCCCGTCCCGGCCAGTCGGGGACGAACGGCGCCCCGTTGTAGCCCGTCGCGACGATCACCGTCTCGGCGTGCAGCTCGCCGCCGCCGGCGGTGCGCAGCAGCCAGCCGCCGTCGGGAGCGGGGTCGATCCGCTCCACGCGTACGCCGCAGCGCACGTCCAGGCCTTGCGCCTCGACGTACTCCGCGAAGTACGCGATCAGGTCGTCGCGGCGCACCCAGCGGCCGTAGCGGCGCGGGATCCGTCGGCCGGGCAGGCCTGAGAGGAGCCGCGGCGTGTGCAGGCGAAGACGGTCGTAGCGGTCGCGCCACGCGGCTCCGGGCTCCGGGCCGGCCTCGAGCACGACCGAGTCGATCCCCTTCCGCTTCAGCAGGGCCGCGGTCGCGAGTCCGGCCGAGCCGCCGCCGACAATTGCGAGACCGAGCCTCTCCACGCGCGCATCCTGTCATCGGAGCGCGCCGTTGTCTCACGATGGGCCTGCGCACCATTCTCATCCCGGCGTTCAAGAACTTCCTGCGGAACAACGGGACGATGCTCGCGTCGGCGCTCGCCTACTCGACGTTCTTCGCGATCCCGTCCGTGCTGCTGGTCGTCGTCGGCCTCTTCACGCTCGTCGCGGGGCCGGGGACGATCACCTCGCTGATGCAGCACTTCCACTCGGTGATGCCTGCCCAGGCGACGAGCCTGCTCGGCCAGAGCCTGCACCGGCTCGACCAGCACCCGTCGACCGGCGTGGCGATGACGGTGGTCGGCTTCGTGCTCGCGATCTGGTCGACGACCGGCGCGATGGGCGCCTACACGACGGCGATCAACATCGCGTACGGGATCGAGGACAAGCGCTCGTTCGTCCGCAAACGGCTGCTCGCCCTGGAGATGGCCGCGGCGATCGGGATCGCGTTCCTGCTCGTCGCCGTCCTGCTCATCCTCGGGCCGCAGGTCGAGAAGCTGATCGCCTCGCACGCCGGCGGCGCAGGGGGTGCGATCGACTGGCTCTGGTGGATCGTCCAGTGGCCGATCCTCCTCGCCGGGCTGCTCTTCGCCTTCGCGACGCTGCTCTACCTCGCCCCGGACCGGACGCCGCGCCGCTGGGAGCACCTGACGCCGGGCTCGGTGTTCGCGGCCGTCGTCTGGCTCGCCGCCTCCGGGCTCTTCGCCGTCTATACGTCGATGTTCGGCTCCTACAACAAGGCGTGGGGATCGCTCGCCGCCGTGATCGTGATGCTCACGTGGCTCTGGCTGGCCGCGATCGCGCTGCTGCTCGGCGCCGAGATCAACGCAGAGTTCGAGCGGAGCCGTGAGCCGCGAGCCCGGACGCCTGCTCCTCCTGCAGGAACCTGAGCAGGTAGAGGGTGAAGACCACGAAGAAGACGAGCGCCTCCTCGGCGGCCATCGTCACGCCCGCGATCTGCTGATCGGCCACCGGGCCCGGCCCCCACGTGCGCGGCGCGTGCTCGTAGAACGGGTAGATCGCCGTCGGGATCAGCGCCAGCAGCAGCCCGAGCGGCGAGGCGAGCACGAACGCCGCGAACAGGTAGGCGGCCTTCGCACCGGAGGAGCGCCGTCCGTGGACGACCGGCCACCAGAGGCAGGCGCCGGCGAGCAGGTAGGTGAGGTGCTCGAGGTGGAGGAGCCAGTGCGGGTGCGCGAGCGCGTGGTCGTAGAGCCACGGCAGGTGCCAGGCGTAGTAGGTGGCGAGCCAGAGCGGGAGCGCGACGAGCGGGCGGAAGAGCGGGAAGCCCGCGGCGCGCGAAGCGAGGCGGGGCGGGACCGCGAGCACGAGCAGCGCCGGCACCCACTCCGCGAGCACGACGTTCTGGAGCAGGTGCGCCCAGAGGAACGTGTGGTTGGCGAGCGGCTCCAGCTCGGTCGCGAACGCGGCCGCGACGAGCACGACGCCGAGGACTCCCGCGACCCGCTGCGCGCGCGTCCGCGCGACGAGCGCGACGCCGAGCGCGAGCGCCGGCGCCAGCACGACGGCCTCTGCCGACGGGTGCATCGCGCGGAACGCTAGTTGCGGACGGACCGGCCGCGCGCTAGGACCGTGGCGTGAGGCGGCTCGGGGTCACTGCAGCTCTCGTCCTGTTCGCGCTCGCCGGCCCGGTTGCGGCGGCGACCATCGTCGGCAAGCCCGGCACGGCGACGATCGTCGGCACGGCGAAGGCCGACCGGATCGACAGCGCCGACGGGAAGAAGCAGCTCGTGCGCTGCGGGGCGGGCCGCGACCTTGCGCTCGTCGACGAGCTCGACCGGACGAGCGGCTGCGAGACCGTCGTGCGGCGCGTCGCCTCCGACACGACGAAGGGCGCCTCGGGCCAGCACCGGACGCTGCTCGAGCCGCAGCTTGCGTCCTCCGGCTCGACGGTCGTCGGCGTGTACCAGAGCGGCAGGCACGAGCTCGCCGGCGCGGACGCGATCGGCTACGCGACCTCGCACGACGCCGGCGCGAGCTGGAAGACCGGGCTGCTCCCGGGCGTCACCGCGCTCTCGCCCCAGCCCGGCCGCTGGGAGTCCGCGAGCAACGCGTCCGTCGCCTGGGACGCGAAGCACGGGCGCTGGCTCGTCGAGTCCGCCGTCCTGACCGACACCGAGGGCGGCGTGCTCGTGTCCGCGTCGACGGACGGTCTCGCGTGGCAGGCGCCGGTGACCGTGTTCGACCTCCCGCGCACCGGGCCGACCGACGCCGCCTTCGACAAGCCGTGGATCGTCTGCGACGACTCGGCGACGAGCTCCCGCTACGGCCGTTGCTACGTCGTCGTCGCGCTCGCTGTCACGCTCCCGTCCGCCCACCTCGCCGTCTGGAGCTCCGACGACGGCGGCGCCACCTGGCAGGCGTCGCCCGCGACCCTGCCCGCCGGCAACGGCGCGCAGCCGGTCGTCCGCCCCGACGGGACGCTCGTGGTCGTCTACACCGACCTCACCTCGCCCAGCTACGTCGAGTCGGTGCGCTCGACCGACGGGGGCGGCTCCTTCGCTGCGCCGGTCCGGCTGGCGCAGACCGAGCTCGGCGAGCACACGCCCGACGGCCTCCGCGCGCCGCTCTTCCCGAGCGTCGCGGTCGCGCCCGACGGCAGCGTCGTCGCCACGTGGCCCGACTGCAGCGCGACCTCCAACTGCCTCAAGTCCGACCTCGTGCTCGCGCGCTCGGTCGACGGGAGCTCGTGGAGCACGCCCGCGAGGCTGCCGCTCGGCGCGAGCGGCGACGACCTCTCACCCGGCCTGGCCGTCGACTCGGCGAGCGGCCGGCTCGCGGTCGCGTACCTGGTCTCCGAGGTCTCCCGCTGCTGTCGGCTCGACGTCCGCGTCGCCGTCCAGAACGCAGGCGGCGCCTGGACGATCGTGCAGGCGAACGTCCGGGCCATGCAGTCGAGCTGGACGGCGTCGAGCCCCGGCGCCTTCCTCGGCGACTACCTGAGCGTCACCTGGTCGGGCGGGCATCCCGTCGCCCTGCTCCCGATCGCCTTCCCGCGCAGCGCGGGGTCGCGGCGCCAGGACCTGTTCGCGTTCCGCGGCTAACCTAGCCACCGTTCCGCGGGTGTAGCTCAATGGTAGAGCTCCAGCCTTCCAAGCTGGCTACGCGGGTTCGATTCCCGCCACCCGCTTCGTGGCCGAGCGCGAGGAGACGCCGAAGGAACGGGTCGATCGCGAGCTGATCGAGCTCCTCAACGAGCTGCGCGTGGTGCTCCCCGGCGTGACGGTGCTGTTCGCGTTCCTGCTCGCCGTGCCGTTCGCGAAGGGGTGGGCGCGCGTCACGAGCTTCCAGCGCGACGTCTTCCTCGTCACGCTGCTCTCGACCGTCGTCTCCGTCGGGCTGCTGACGGCGCCGAGCTCGTACCACCGTCTCCGCTTCCGCGCCGAGGACAAGGAGCGGCTCGTGCGCACCGGCGGCCGCCTCGCGATCGCGGGGATCGCCGCCTTCGGCGTCGCGCTCGAGGCGGCGCTCCTGCTCGTGATCGACTACGTGCTCTCGCTCGGCGCGGCGATCGCGGCCACCGCCTGCTTCGGCGCCGTCGTGCTCGCGTTGTGGTTCGCGCTGCCGCTCGCCGACTGGCTCAGAGAGCGACGCGCTCGATCGTGACGTCCGCGCGCGGGCGGTCCCGCGCGTCCGTCTCGACGGCGGAGATCGCGTCGACGACGTCCATCCCGCCGGTCACCTGCCCGAAGACGGTGTGCTTGCCGTCGAGCCAGGGGCAGGCGTCCGCGGTGACGATGAAGAA
Organism: Gaiellaceae bacterium; assembly: GCA_035545195.1. Lineage (GTDB taxonomy): Bacteria > Actinomycetota > Thermoleophilia > Gaiellales > Gaiellaceae > Palsa-739. The sequence goes on along the minus strand of DASZYW010000087.1, from coordinate 3,365 downwards.
CTGGCTGCCGTTCGTGTTCGGGCCGGCGTTCGCCATCGCGAGCGCGCCGCGCGCGACCGGGTGGTCGTTGAACTCGTCGCCGAACGTGTAGCCGGGGCCGCCGGTGCCGGTGCCTGTCGGGTCGCCGCCCTGGACCATGAAGTCCGGGATCACGCGGTGGAAGATCACGCCGTCGTAGAAGCCGTCCGCCGCGAGCTTGCGGAAGTTCGCCACGGTCTCGGGCGCGTCGTCGTCGAAGAGCTCGACCTCGATCGCGCCGTGGTTGGTGTGCAGCGTCGCCGCGGACATCGGCCGCGAACCTTATAGGACCTTCGGTCCCCGCATTTCCCCCGAACGGCCCATTCACTTTTCGGCGGGAAGGGTCGACCCTTTGCTGGTGAGATTCGGGGGGACGCCCACTGCATTCGTCGCGGCTGTGGTCTCGGCCGTCCTGGCGCTTGCGCTCGCCGGGACGGCTGCGGCCTCCTCGCGCCGGCCGTCCGCCACGCTGAGCACGCTCGAGCTCGCGGTGGTGCAGAACATCAACCACTTCCGGCAGAGCCACGGCCTGCCCGCGCTCAAGCTCTCGGCGCAGCTCGACGCCGCCGCGCAGCAGCACTCGCAGGAGATGGCCGCGGACGGCTATTTCGCCCACACCTCGGTCGACGGCGGCGCCTTCTGGAAGCGGATCCAGCGCTTCTACGGCTCCGCGAAGTTCGGCTACTGGACGGTCGGAGAGAACCTGCTCTGGTCGTCGCCCGACGTCAGCCCGTCCGACGCGCTGACGATGTGGGAGAACAGCCCCGAGCATCGCGCCAACATGCTCAAGCCGACCTACCGCGAGATCGGGATCTCGGCCGTCCACGTCCAGGCCGCGCCGGGCACGTTCGGCGGCCGCGACGTCACGATCATCACGACGGACTTCGGCGCACGTCGCTGACCTCGCGCCGGGGGCGCCGCCTCCGCCGCAGAGCCACCAGCCCGCCGAGCGCCGGCCCGACCGGCAGCCAGACGTTGAAGACGCGGTAGGCGAGCACCGCGAGCAGCGCCGGTGCGAGCCGGTAGCCGACCCAGCCGAGCGCGAACGGCAGCAGCGCCTCGACGGCGCCTGCGCCCGCGAACGGGAGCGTCCGCCGGGTCAGCGCGTAGCCGGTCGCGTAGCCGACGACGACGGCGGTGACCGACGGCGCGCGGTGGCTGAACGCGGCGAGGCAGGTGTAGAGGACGAACACTTCGCTCGCCCAGTAGATGGCCATTCCGAAGACGGCCGCGACACCGTGCCGGCGCGGCGCCGCGACGATGCAGCCGACGACGTGAAGGCCGTCGAGGCTCGGGCGCAGCAGTTCCCCGACCTTCCCGCGGCAGATCAGGTCTCGGTGCGTGACCGCGAACAGCGCGAGCGCGGTCCCGATCGGCACGCCGATCCCCCACGAGAGCGTGACCGCGCTGTGGACGTGCGGCGCGTGCTCCGCGAGCAGGAAGAGCGAGCAGACGCTGGTGCCGGTCGCGAGCACCGCGTACTCGAGCGCGCCGAGGCCGAGCACGCGGATGCGCGCCTCGCGCGCCGGGAAGCCGAGATCGCGGAGCGCCTCGAGGTCGAGCGCGAAGCCGCCGCGCGGGACGAAGATCCCGAAGCCCGTGGCGACGAGCGCGAGCGCGCGCAGCCGCCCGACCCGCGGCCCCTCGTTGACGTGCGCGATCTCGCGGTAGGCGAGCAGGTAGCCGATGTTCGCCGCGGCGGCGCCGCCGAGCGCGATCGGGAACCAGAACGGGTTAACGTGCCAGAACGCCGAGGCGACGTTGCGGAAGCCCGCCGTCCATGCGACTCCGACGGCGGCGGCCAGCGAGAGCCCGACGCCGAAGGCGACGAAGGTGGCGACGTGACGCGGTTCCTGGTCGAGGTGGTGCGCCGTCAGCGCGCGCCAGACGCGCCGAGGGCCGGGAAGGGCCATGCCACAGTGTTCCGCCGCGGGCGCTTCGCTACGCGCCCGGGAGGATTCGAACCTCCGACCCGCGGATTAGAAGTCCGCCGCTCTGTCCACTGAGCTACGGGCGCGTACGGGGAAGAGTACGCCGCCGAATGGATAGGCTCCCGATGTGGCCGACGCGCTCGCGCAGCTGAAGGAGCGGCTCGCCGATCTCTCCGACTTCTCCGGGATCGCCAGCCTCCTCTCCTGGGACCAGCAGACGCAGATGCCGCCCGCCGGCGTCCGCCACCGCGCCGACCAGATGGCGCTCGTCCAGCGGCTCGTCCACCAGCGGATCAGCGACCCGGAGATCGGGCGGCTGCTCGACCAGGTCGGCGAGCTCGACCCGGAGACCGACGACGGCGCTCTCGTCCGGCTCGTCCGCCGAGACCACGAGAAGGCCTTGCGCGTCCCGACCGAGCTGCGGGTCGAGATGTCGCGCGCGGCGACCGAGGCGCGTGCGGTCTGGGTGAGGGCGAAGGCCGAGTCCGACTTCGCGTCGTTCCTGCCGCACCTCGAGCGCACCGTCGAGCTGAAGCTCCGCTACGTCGACTGCTTCGAGCCGCGCGAGGAGCCGTACGACATCCTCCTGGACGACTACGAGCGCGAGACGACGACCGCCGAGGTGCGGGAGACCTTCGACGTGCTCAAGCCGGCGCTCGTCTCGCTGATCGCGGAGCTGCGCGACCGCGAGGTGGACGACTCGTTCCTGAACGGCGACTACCCGGCGGACGTCCAGCGCCGGCTCGCGCACGAGGTCGTCGACCTCTTCGGCCACCGCCCGGACTCGTGGCGGATCGACCCGACCGAGCATCCCTTCGCGACGCGGATGGGCGTCGACGACGTCCGCATCACGACGAAGTACGAGCCCGACTCGCTCAAGTCCCTCTTCTCGACGATGCACGAGTACGGGCACGGCCTGTACAGCCACCAGCTGCCCGCGCACCTGCAACGCCTCCCGACCGGCGGCCCGTGCTCGCTCGGCATCCACGAGTCGCAGAGCCGGCTCTGGGAGAACCTCGTCGGCCGGAGCATGCCGTTCTGGCGCTTCTTCTACCCGCGCGTCCAGGACGCCTACGGCGACCGGCTCGCCGGAGTCTCGGTCGAGCAGTTCGTCGCCGCGATCAACAAGGTCCGGCCGTGGTTCATCCGGATCAAGGCGGACGAGGTCACCTACGGCATGCACGTGATGCTCCGCTTCGAGCTCGAGCAGGACATCGTCAACGGCCGCATCGAGCTGCGCGACCTGCCCGAAGTCTGGAACCAGCGGATGTGGGACTACCTCGGCGTCGAGGTGCCCGACGACGCGCACGGCGTGCTGCAGGACATCCACTGGTCACAGGGCTCGATCGGCTACTTCTCCACCTACCTGCTCGGCACGGTCATGTCGGTGCAGATCTGGGAGGCGGCGCAGCGCGA
>DASZYW010000086.1:0-17767 GCA_035545195.1 Gaiellaceae bacterium | reverse complement strand
GAGGATGTCGATTTCCGACTAGCCCGTTCGTCGTAGAGTCGTCAACCCACGAAGGAGGCGACCCGCCATGCAGTACATGCTCCTGATCTACAACGATCCCGGCGTCTGGGAGTCGATGCCGGAGGCCGAGCAGCACGAGATCTACGGGAGGTACTTCACCTTCACCGAGGAGCTGCGCGCGTCCGGGAAGATGGTCGCCGGCGACGCGCTCCAGCCGACCTCGACCGCGACCTCCGTGCGCGTGCGCGACGGCGAGACGCTCACCACCGACGGCCCCTTCGCGGAGACGAAGGAGGTGCTCGGCGGCTACTACCTGGTCGACGTCGAGACGCTCGACGAGGCGCTCGAGTGGGCGGCGAAGCTCCCCGGCTCCTCGTACGGCACCGTCGAGGTGCGCCCGATCGTCACGGACTACGAGACGGTCGCGTAGACGAGCTCGCGCGCACCTACCGCGACGAGCGGGCGAAGTCCGTCGCGATCCTCGGCCGCGTCCTCGGCGACCTCGACCTCGCCGAGGACGCGGTGCAGGACGCGTTCGTCCGGGCCGCGGAGGTCTGGCCGCGCGACGGCGTGCCGCGCAATCCCGGCGCGTGGATCGTCGCGACGGCGAAGAACCGGGCGATCGACCGGATCCGGCGCGAGCGGACGCTCGCGCGCAAGACCGAGCTGCTCGCCCGCGTGGAGACGCTCCCCGAGGAGGAGGACACGGACACCGCGATCCCGGACGAACGCCTGGAGCTCCTGTTCGCGTGCTGCCACCCCGCGCTCGCGCTGGACGCGCACGTGCCGCTCACGCTCAGCCTCGTCGGCGGCCTCACGACGCCCGAGATCGCGCGCGCCTTCCTCGTGCCGGAGGCGACGCTGGCGCAGCGGCTCGTGCGCGCGAAGCGGAAGATCCGCGACGCCGCGATCCCGCTGCGCGTCCCGCCGGAGCATCTCCTCCCGGAGCGGCTCCGCTCGGTGCTGGCGACGATCTACCTCGTCTTCAACGCCGGCTACGGGCCGCCGGTGCGGCGCGAGCTCTGCGCCGAGGCAATCCGGCTGGCGGCGCTGCTCGCCACGCTGATGCCCGACGAGGCCGAGGTGCACGGGCTGCACGCGCTGCTCCTCCTCCAGGACGCCCGCCGCGACGCCCGCGTCTCGCCCGACGGTGAGCTGGTGCTGCTGGAGGAGCAGGACCGCGCGCTCTGGGACGGCGACGAGATCGCGCAGGGACGCGCCGCGCTCGACCGCGCCCTCGCGCTGCGCGGCACCGGCCCGTATCAGCTGCAAGCCGCGATCGCGGCGCTCCACAGCGAGCCGGAGGCGGACTGGGAGCAGATCGCGCTCCTCTACGCGCGGCTCGCCGAGCTGACGCCGTCGCCGGTGATCGAGCTGAACCTCGCCGTCGCGGTCGGCAAGGCCCATGGGGCCGAGCGCGGCCTGCTGCTCGCCGACTCGATCCACGGGCTCGAGGAGTACCACCTCCTCCACGCCACGCGGGCGCACTTCCTGCGCGAGCTCGGCCGCGAGGACGAGGCGCGCGCCGCCTACGAGCGCGCCCTCGAGCTGGCGCCGACCGACGTCGAGCGGCGCTTCCTACGCGAGCGCCTCGAGCGCTAGCGCGACCGCCTCCGCCGGCGACGCGGCGCGCAGCGTCCCCTCGGCGGCGAGCCCCCGCTCGAGCACGACGACGCGCCGGCCGAGCGTGAGCGCGAAGCCGATCTCCGCGAGCGTCCCGTGACGGCCGCCGACCGCGATCACCGCGTCCCCGGACGCGACGACCGCGAGGTTGCGGGCATGGCCCATCCCCGTCACGACGACGTGGTCGACCCACTCGTTGGCCCGCGCTCTCGTCTCGTCGGGGACGATGCCGATCGTCGTCCCGCCGGCCGACTTCGCGCCGCGGCAGGCGGCCGCCATCACCTCGCCGAGCCCGCCCGTGACGACGGTCGCCCCGTGCTCGGCGAGCAGCCGGCCCACCTCCTCGGCCGCGGCCTCGTGCTCGGTGCCACTCCCGATCACGGAGACCTGGACCGCCATCAGCCGTCCAGCGCCTTCAGCGCCGGCTCGAGCCGCTGCCGCGTCGTCAGCACGCCCTCGAACAGGTCGCCGTGCTCGCGCACGCGCCCCAGGACGACGTCCATCGTGAACGCGCGCGGATCGAGCCCCGCGCGCACCTCCTCCCAGCGCAACGGCGTCGAGACCGGCGCGCCGGGATGCGGCCGCACCGAATAGACGGAAGCGATCGTCTTCCCCTCGCCGTTCTGGTTCGCGTCGATCAGGACCCCCCGTCGCTTCGCCTTCGACCACTCGGTCGTGACGAGCCCACGGTGCGTCCTCGCCAGCGCGCCGGCGACGATCTCCGCGAACTCGCGCGTCTCGTCGTAGCCGTAGCGCCGCTCGACGGGGACGAGCACGTGGATTCCGTCCGCGCCGCTCGTCTTCACGAAGCACGCGAGCCCGAGCGCGTCCAGCGCCTGCTTGACGAGCAGCGCGACCTCGACCGCCTCCGCGAAGCCGGACCCCGCCGCCGGGTCGAGGTCGAAGAGGACGAAGTCCGGCCGCTCCGGCCTGTCGACGCGCGAGTACCACGCGTTCATGTCGATGCAGCCCATGTTCGCCATCCAGACGAGCGCCTCGGGCTCGTTGACCAGCGGGGCGTCGATCCACTTCCGCTGCGAGCGCGGCCCGCGGGTCGAGACCTCGACGCGTAAGCGCGGGATCCAGTCGGGCATGTGGGAGGGTGCGTCCTTCTGGAAGAACGCCTTGCCGTAGGCGCCGTCGGGGTAGCGGCGCATCGTGAACGGCCGGTCGCGCAGGTGCGGCACGAGCACCGGCGCGACCTCGCGGTAGTACGCGATCAGGTCGCCCTTCGTGATCCCCTCGTCCGGCCAGAAGAGCTTGTCGAGGTTGGACAGCTTCACGCGTGTCTCCTGCGCCGGCTGCTCCGGCCGGACGTCCTCGGGAGGCTTGTCGTCGCGCAGCCCCTGGAAGGACGGCGCGCGCAGGTGCCGGTCGTGCGTCCACTCGGCGAAGCGCACCTCCGCGACGAGCCGCGGCTCGACCCACACGACGTCGCCCTTGCGGATCTTCGGCATCTTCGGCGTCTCGGCGAAGGGACTCGTGTCGCGGCGCAGCGGCTCGAGCTTCGCCATCAGTTCGTCGATCGTCCGGCCGTCGAACCCGGTCCCGACGTTCCCGACCCAGCGCAGCTCCCCCTTGTCGTGGACGCCGAGCACGAGCGCGCCGAAGCTCCCCTGGCGGCGGCCCTGGCCCTTCGTCCAACCGCAGATCAGGAACTCCTGGCGACCGTGCGTCTTGACCTTGAGCCAGTCGCCGCCGCGGCTGCCCGGCCGGTAACGGGAGTCGGCGCGCTTGGCCATCACGCCCTCGAGGCCCTGCTCCGCGGCGGCCTCGAGCAGCGCCTCGCCGTCGTCGAAGACGCCGGAGAGCTGGACGACGGAGCTCTTCGCGAGCAGCCGCTCCAGCCGCTCCCGCCGCTCGGTCAGCGGCAGGTCGCAGACCGCCTGCCCGTCGATCTCCAGCACGTCGAAGAGCTCGTAGACGAGCTGTGTCGAGCCCTGTTGCATCGCCGAGAAGCTCGGCCTCCCGTCGTCGTCGAGCGCGCACACCTCGCCGTCGACGACGCAGTCCGGCGAGCGCACCGCCTTCACGAGCTCCTTCGCGACCGAGGCGAAGCGCTCGGTGAGGTCGTTGCCGTTGCGGGAGCGCAGCGTCGCCTCGCCGCCGCGGACGTAGCCGAGCGCGCGATAGCCGTCCCACTTCGGCTCGAACAGCCAACCGGGCCCGCGCGGGAGCTTCTCGGCGAGCGTCGCGAGCATCGGCCGGTAGACGCGCGTCGCGGCGGCGGGCGCCGTCTCCTCGCGCTTGCGCAGGATCAGCCAGTTCTTCTCGTCGCCGGAGAGGTGCGCCGGCACCAGCGCCCACGTCCCCCGGAGGCGCTCGCCGTCGAGCCGGACGGTCATCCCGCCGTCGGGCTTCTCCTCCAGGAGCTCGTACGACCCGCGGTCCCAGATCTCGACGGTGCCGGCGCCGTAGTTCCCCTTCGGGATCTCCCCCTCGAAGCTCGCGTAGTCGAGCGGGTGGTCCTCGACATGGACGGCGAGGTGCTGCTGCCCGGGCTCGAGCGGCACGCCCTTCGGCACCGCCCAGGAGAGGAGGACACCGTCGCGCTCGAGCCGGAAGTCGTAGTGGAGGCGCCGCGCGTCGTGGCGCTGGACGACGAAGATCGGCCGCCTGCCCTTGCGTCCCCGTGCGCCGAACGGCTCCGGCGTCTGCGTCGCGTCGCGCTTGCGCCTGTACTCCCGCAGCTCGCCCACGGCTCTAGCTTGCCCAGGTTTGGCATGCGTGCACCAGGGCACCTCTGCCGTACAGGACGAAGCGCCTGACGCTTCTCCTCCAGCGGGGGGTCGCTGCCTCGAGGCCCGGTTTTCCGGGCCTCGAGTCGTATCCGTACCGTTTCCGACTCAGGCGAACATCCGGGGATAAGCCTGTGGACGGTGTGGACAGCGCCGTCCCGCCTTCGCCGCGATTCTGTGCGAATCTACTGAAAACTCTATGCGTAGACGCCGAGCGAGCGGAAACGCGCCCGCCGGCGGCGGCGGAGCTCGTCGCCGGGCACGCCGTCGAGGTCGTCGAGCGCCTCGCGAAGCGCCTCGCCGAGCAGGCGCGCCGCGGCGTCGTGATCCTCCTGCGCCCCGCCGTTCGGTTCGGCAACGATCCCGTCGATCACGCCCAGCTCGAGGCAGTGTGCCGCGTCCGGCTTGAACGCCGCGGCGGCCTTCTTCGCCTGGCTCGCGTCGCGCCACAGGATCAGCGCGCAGCCCTCCGGCGAGATGACCGAGTAGATGGCGTTCTCCTGCATCAGCACCCGGTCGGCGAGCGCGATCGCGATCGCCCCGCCGGAGCCTCCCTCGCCGATCACGCACGTCACGATCGGGACGGTCAGGCGCGCCATCGTCGCCTGCGAGGCTGCGATCGCGCCGCCCTGCCCGTGCTGCTCGGCCGCGACGCCCGGGTAGGCGCCCGGCGTGTCGACGAGCGAGATCAGCGGGAAGCGGTGCCGGTCGGCGAGCTCCATCACGCGCATCGCCTTGCGGTAGCCCTCGGGGTTCGGCATCCCGAACTGCCGCGCTGCGCGCTCGTGGATGTCGCGGCCCTTCTGCTGGCCGACGAGCGCCACAGTGCGGCCGTCGAGCTTCCCGATGCCGGCGACCATCGCGCCGTCGTCCTCGAGCCCGCGGTCGCCGTGCAGCTCGAACCAGTCGACGAGGAGCCGCTCCACGTAGTCGAGCGTGTACGGGCGGTTGTCGTGGCGCGCCAGCTCGACCTTGCGCCAGATGTCCTCGTCGGTCGCCTCCTCGCCGATGCGGTCGAGCTGGCGCTGCAGCCGCTCGAGCTCGCCGGAGAGCTTCGCGCCGCCGAGCAGCGGCAGGCTCTTCAGCCGCCCCAGCCGCTCGCGCAGCCTCAGCTCGTGCTCATTCGGGGGCATCGAAGAGCCTCAGCAGCCGCGCCAGCGTGGAGCGCAGCTGCGGTCGGGGAACGATCGCGTCGATCTGGCCGAAGCGGACGTTCTGCTCGGCGCTGCCGAAGTCGTCGGGCAGCTTCTCGCGCGTGATGTTCTGGACGACGCGCGGCCCGGCGAACGACATCAGCGCGTTCGGCTCGGCGAGCAGCACGTCGCCGAGCGTGGCGAAGCTGGCGAGCACGCCGCCGGTCGTCGGGTGCGTCATCACGGAGATCATCGCCTGGCCCGAGTCGCGCAGGTCCTCGATCGCGGCGACGGTCTTCGGCAGCTGCATCAGGGAGAGGATCCCCTCCTGCATCCGGGCGCCGCCGGAGCTGGAGACGCTGACCAGCGGCATCCCGCCCTCGGCGGCCGAGTCGCACGCGCGGGAGAACTTCTCGCCCACGACGCTCCCCATCGAGCCGCCCATGAAGCTGAAGTCCATGACCGCGAGCTCGCACTGGCGGCCGTCGATCGCGGCCCGGCCGATCAGCATCGCGTCGGCGAGCCCGGTCGACATCTCGGCCTCGGCGAGGCGCTCGGCGTAGGGACGCAGGTCGAAGAAGTTGAGCGGGTCCTCGGAGTGGAGCTCGGCCGCCTCCTCCTGGAAGCTGCCCGGGTCGGCGAGCGACTCGATCCGCGCGCGGGCGCGCATGGGGAAGTGGTGGCCGCAGTGCGCGCACACCCACAGCGCCGCCTGCAGCTCGTCGTCGCGGTAGTGCGACTGGCACGAGGGGCAGGTGTTCGGATGCTTGGGCGGAGGGGCCGGCTTGTCGCTGGTCTCGACCGAGACGTCGATCTTGGCCATGGGCGTCACAGCTTAGACCTGTCCCTCCGGCGCAGGGTTGCAGCTCAGAAGCCGAGCGCCGTCGTCAGGCGCTCCAGCTTCTCGACGTTCGCGGGGTCGGGCGCGAGGCCGGTCAGCCCGGCGCCGACGACCGTGGCGCGCTCGCGGACCCCGATCAGGAGCCTCTCCACCTCGGCGAGCGTCGGGCCGAACGGCTCCGGCATGAAGACGGACAGCTCGCCCGGGTCGAGGACGTCGACGTCGATCGCGACGTAGACCCTCTCGACCCGCTCGAGCACGGCGCCGGGATCGGCATGGATGCCCGCCCCCGAGATGAACTCCACCTCCGGCAGATCGAGGTTGCGCGTGCCCCAGAGGGCGACGTCCGCCGGATCGACGGCCTCGTGGCCGAGGATCATCCGCAGCGGCATCCCCCACTCGTTCCCGGACGGCGACGACTCGGGCGTGTTCAGGTCGCCGTGCGCGTCGAGCCAGATCACCCCGATCCGGCCGTAGCGCGCCGCGAGCCCCTCGACCGCGCCGATGTGCGAGCAGCAGCAGCCGCCGAGCACGAGCGGCCGGTTCGGCAGGTCGGACGCGACCGCGAGGATCTGCGCCGGCAGGGTGTCCTCCTCGACGACGGCGACCTCGGGGTAGTCCAGCGGCAGCGCGGCGGACTCGACCATCTCCTCGCCGCCGTCGCCCCAGGCGCGCGGGACGCGGATCAGGCCGGCGGCGAACGTGCGGCCGCAGGAGTGGCACTCGTACTCGTCGCCGACCGGGACGGCCGTGTAGCCGTTGCAGGTCGGGCACTTCGCGCGGAGGATGCTCATGCGCACACCTTCTCGTAGACGACGTTCTCCGACTCGACGTGCATGCCGACGCGCTCGTAGAGGTGGGTCGCGCCGGTCGGGTTCTCGGCGTCGACGCCGAGCGTCACCCTCGGCAGTCCTCGCTCGTAGAAGACGCGGAACGTGTGCAGGAGCAGCGCCTTCGCGTACCCGCGACCGCGCCAGGGTCGTCGGACTCCGACATGGCCGACGTAGCCGCCGCCGTTCCGGCCGGCCTCGCTTCGCGCGACCGCGGCGATTTCGGCGCCGTCGCGGACGAGGTACCAGAGGCTCGGGTCGTAGTTCGGCTTCGACCGCTGGCGCTCCCACCACTCCTCGAACGAGGTCGTGTGGTGCTCCCAGTGGTCGTGGAACGCCTCCTCGAGCGCGTCGTAGAAGGCCTGCGCGTCCGCCTCCGAGAACGGGTCGATCGCGACGCCCGCCACCGGATCGGGAGCCGCGTCGAGCTGGATCGCCATCTCGTAGAAGCTGCGCACACGCATGTAGCCGCGGCCGCGCATCAGCTCGTCGGCCGCCATGTCCCCGCCGAGCGTGATCTGGTGGATGCGCGCCGCGCCGTGGCGGCGGAGCGCCGCCTCGCTCCGGTCGACGAGCTCCGCGCCGAGGCCGCGCCCCTTCGCGCGCGGATGGACGGCTCCGATCGCGGTCCCGAGGTCGTCGCGCGGGAACACCCAGCCCACCGCGGCGGCTCCGTCGCCGTCCTCGAACAGCCAGGAGTCGTTCGCGAGGTCCGTCGTCCCGGTCCACTCGCCCAGCTCGTTGACCCCGATCTCGGTCGGGTGTCCGTAGGTGAGCTCGTCCTCCTCGAGCAGGCGGGCGATCGCCGGGAAGTCCTCCTCCCCGAACGGCCGGACGTTCACGACACGAGCGAGTCGAGGGCGTCGGCGAGGCCGGCGAGCGTGCGCAGCTCGACGTCGGGCCGCGGCTCCGGCTCCTCGCCCAGCCGGTTGACCCAGACGGTGCGCAGGCCGAGCGCCTGCGCTGGCGCGACGTCGTGGTAGAGGCTGGCGCCGACGTGGACGTGGCCGGCCCGGTCGGCGCCGGTCCGCTCGTAGAACGTCTGCCAGTGCGCGTGGCCCGGCTTGTAGGAGCCGATCTCGGAGGCGACGATCGCCAGCTCGAAGGGCACGCCGATGCGGGCCATCGACGCCTCGATGAAGTCGCGGTCGGTGTTGGAGAGGATCGCGAGCTTCCAGCCGCGGCTGCGCGCCTCCTCGAGCGCCGCCGGGACCTCGGGGAACGGCTCCCAGTCCGGAAGCGAGCGCGAGAAGGCGTCCGACTCCTCCGCGGCGACGTCGCCGAGCCGCGCGAGCGTCTGGTCGAGGACGGAGCGATAGGTCGCGGTCGGCTGCGCGCGCTGGATCTCCGGCTCGATCTCGTGGTACGCGTGCAGGAGCTCGGGGACGCGCGCCGCGCCGAAGAGCCGCTCGAGCTCGCGCCCGACGCCGCCGTTCCAGTCGATCAGCGTCCCGTAGCAGTCGAAGGTCGCCCACCGGTCCATGGCTTCGAGCCTACACTCGTCCAGGATGGCCGCCGGTGCGACGCACTACCGCTGGGACGACCTGCCGCGCGAGGAGCTGAGCGGCTCGATCGGCCGCCGGCTCGTGACAGGCGAGCGGCTGATGCTCGCGCACGTCTACCTCGCGAAGGGTGCGATCGTGCCTGGGCACGCCCACGAGAACGAGCAGCTGACGTACATCCTGGAAGGGCGCCTGCGCTTCTGGCTCGGCGAGGACGCGGCGCAGGTCGTCGACGTCGCCGCCGGCGAGGTGCTCCACATCCCGTCGCACCTGCCGCACAAGGCCGAGGCCCTCGAGGACACGCTCGACGTGGACGTCTTCTCGCCGCCGCGCCAGGACTGGCTCGACGGCACCGACGCCTACCTCCGCCGCCCTCCGGCCTAGGCCGCGGGCCGGAAACCGAGCAGCTCGGCGCCGTGCTCGCGCAGCCACGCGCGCTGCTCGCGCCACGCCGGGCGGCGCGACTCGACGAGGCTCCAGAAGCGGCGGGAGTGGTTCGCCTCGCGGAGGTGGCAGAGCTCGTGGACGACCACGTAGTCGAGGACGGCGAACGGCGCGAGGGCGAGCCGCCAGTTGAACGAGAGCGTGCCGCGCGGCGAGCAGGAGCCCCAGCGCGTGCGCTGGTCGCGCACCTGGATCCGCGCGTACTCGACGCCGAGCGCCGACGCCTCCTCGTCGGCGACCATGCGCACGAGCTCGCGCACGGCGCGGCGCGCCTCGTCCTCCGAGACGAGCGCAGCGTCGAGGCCGAGCCGCGGCACCTGCCGCGCCCGCTCACGCATGAGCCATGCGCGGTGCTCCGCGAGGATCCGCTCCACCTCGCGCGCGGGCAGCCGCGCGGGGACGGTCAGCTCGGCGGGCGCGCCCCAGGGCGCCCGCAGGGTCCAGCGCTTCGCCCGGCGCGAGCGCCGCACGACGACCGTCTCGTCCACGCCCTAAGACTCGTACTTCTTGAAGACGACGCAGGCGTTGTGCCCGCCGAAGCCGAAGCTGTTCGAGACGGCGACGTTGACGGTCGCGTCGCGCGACTCGTTCGTGACGTAGTCGAGGTCGCAGTCGGGATCGGGCACTTCGTAGTTGATCGTCGGCGGGAGCTTGTCGTCGCGCACCGCCAGCACCGTGAACATCGCCTCGATCGCGCCGGCGGCGCCGAGGCAGTGCCCGGTCGCGCCCTTCGTCCCGGAGACCGGCGTCTTGTAGGCGTTCTCCTCGCCGAGCGCGAGCTTCAGCATCTTCGTCTCGGAGATGTCGCCGATCGGCGTCGAGGTCGCGTGCGCGTTCACGTAGTCGATCTGGTCGTGCCCGACGCCCGCGTCGCGCAGCGCCATCTCGAACGCGTTCACCGGGCCGGTCGGGTCGGGCTCGGTGATGTGCTTCGCGTCCGACGAGAGCCCGTAGCCGGCCACCTCGGCGTAGATCTTCGCCCCGCGCGCCTTCGCGTGCTCCAGCTCCTCGAGCACGAGCATCGCGCCGGCCTCGCCCATCACGAACCCGTCGCGCATGGCGTCGAACGGCCGCGACGCGTGCTCGGGGTCGTCGTTGCGGCGCGAGAGCGCGCGCATCGCACCGAAGCCCGCAATGCCGACGGCGCAGACGGCAGCCTCGGTGCCGCCGCAGAGCATCACGTCGGCGCGGTCGAGCCGGATCGCGTCCATCCCGTCGCCGATCGCCATGTTCGAGGCGGCGCAGGCGGTGCACTCCGAGAGGAGCGGGCCGCGCGTGCCGAGCTCGATCGAGACCCAGCCGGCGCCGAGGTTCGGGATGATCGCCGGGATCGAGAAGGGGTTGACCCGGTCCGGGCCGCGCTCGTACAGCGTCTCGTAGCACTCCTGGAACGAGCGCAGGCCGCCGATCCCGGTCGCGACCGCGGCGCCGATCCGGTCTGCCTCCTTCGCGATCTCCAGCTTCGCGTCCGCCTCCGCCTGCCGCGCGGCGGCGAGGATCAGGTGCGTGAAGCGGTCCATCTTCCGCGCGGTCTTGCGATCGACGTACTCGTTGACGTCGAGATCCTTCACCTCGCAGGCGAAATGCACCGGGTAGTCGGAGTGGTCGAACTGGGTGATCGGGCCTGCGCCGGAGTCGCCCGCGAGCAGCGAGGACCAGGTCGACTCCGGGTCCAGGCCGAGCGGCGTCACCGCACCGAGCCCGGTGATGACGACCCGCCTGCGCCCGTTCGGGGACCCGTTGTCGCTCACATTCCCAATCCGCCGTCGACGAGGATCACGTCGCCCGTGATGAACGACGCCTCGTCGGAGCAGAGGAAGCGTACTGCGCCCGCGATGTCGCCCGGCTCCCCGAGCCGCCCGAGCGGAGTGTTCTGGAGCATCGCCGCCGTCGCCTCCTCGGGCAGGACGTCGGTCAGCTGCGTCTTCACGTAGCCGGGCGCGACGACGTTGGCGCGCACGTTGCGGCTGCCGAGCTCGCGCGCCAGCGACTTGGTGAAGCCGATGATGCCGGCCTTCGAGGCGGCGTAGTTGGTCTGGCCCCAGTTGCCGTGGACGCCGACGATCGAGGAGACGTTGACGATCGCGCCGGCGCGCTTCTTCATCATCGGCCGGCAGACCGCGCGGCAGGTGTAGAAGACCGAGGAGAGGTTCGTCTCGATCACGGTGCGCCAGTCGTCGTCCGGCATCCGCGCGAGCAGCCCGTCGCGGGTGAGGCCCGCGTTGTTGACGAGGATGTCGAGGTCGCCGGCCTCCTCGACGAGCCGCGCCGCCTCCTCCGCGCTGGAGACGTCCGCCTGGATCGCGACTCCGCCGATCGCGTCGGCGAGCTCCTCGGCCTCCTCCTTCCCGGAGCGGTAGCCGACCACGACGGTCGCGCCGGCGCGCGCGAGCTCCTCGGCGATCGAACGGCCGATGCCCTTCGACGCGCCCGTGACGAGGGCGCGCTTCCCTTCGAGCGAGGCGAAGGTCACGCTTCGGCGAGCAGCTCGGGGAGCCGGTTGAGCGCGTCGAGGTTGTTGACGGAGACCGCCTTGACGCTGCGATCGATGCGCTTCACGAGCCCGGAGAGCACGTTGCCGGGGCCGACCTCCACGAACGTCCGCACTCCCTCCCGCATCAGCTCGCTCGCCGCGTGTGTGAAGCGGACGGGGGCGGTCAGCTGGTCGACGAGGAGCGGGCCCATCCGCTGCGCCGTCTCCAGCCGCGCGGTGACCGTCGACATGAACGGCGCCACGGGCTCCTGGAAGCGGACCGCCTCGATCGCGGGACGCAGCCGGTCGGCGGCGCGCGCGACGAGCGGCGAGTGGAACGCGCCCGACACCTTGAGCTTGACCGCGCGGCGGGCGCCCTCCTCGGTCGCGCGCTCGCAGAGCTCGTCGACCGCGGGGTTCTCGCCGGAAACGACGATCTGGCCGGGGCAGTTGTAGTTCGCCGGCCACACGCCGAGGATCTTGCGGCAGAGCGACTCGACCACCTCGTCGTCGAGACCGAGGATCGCCGCCATCGAGCCCGGGTTCTGCGCGGCCGCCTCGGCCATCGCGATCCCGCGCTCGCGCACGAGCGCGATCGCCTCCTCCGTCGTCATCGCCTCGGCCGCGGCGAGCGCCGCGAACTCTCCGACCGAGTGCCCGACGACGAAGTCCGGCTCGATCCCGCGCTCGCGGACGGCCGCGAGCAGCGCCAGCGAGGTCGCGACGAGCGCAGGCTGCTGGACGGCGGTGTCGAGGAGCTCCTCGAGCGGCGCGTGGAAGCAGAGCCGCTCCAGGTCGATCCCGCAGGCGGCGGTGCCGCGCTCGAAGACGGCCTTGGCCGCCGGGATCGCCTCCGCCACGTCACGCCCCATCCCCGCCTCGAACGAGCCCTGTCCGGGGAAGCAGAACGCGACCTTCGTCATCAGGCCGCTTCCTTCGTCCAGCGCATCAGCGCGCTGCCCCACGTCAGACCGGCGCCCATACCCGTCATCAGTACGAGCTGGCCCGGACGGAGCCGCCCGTCGGCCTCCGCGTCGGCGAGCGCGAGCGGGATCGAACCGGACGAGGTGTTGCCGTAGCGCTCCACGTTGATCACGACCTTCTCAGACGGGAAGCCGAGCTTGTTGGTTGCGTGGTCGATGATGCGCACGTTGGCCTGGTGCGGGACGTAGAGGTCGACGTCGTCGACGGTGACGCCGCAGCGCTCCATGATGACGTTCGCGGACTGGACGAGCACGCGGGTCGCGAACTTGAACACCTCGCGGCCGTTCATCTTGATCCGCTTGTCCTCGTCGGCGAAGAGCCGCGAGCCCGACCCCGGCAGCCAGAGGTTCTCGCCGCCGGCGCCGTCGGCGCCGAGCTCGAAGCCGAGGAACCCCTGCGCCTCGCTGCGCTCGAGCACGACCGCACCGGCGCCGTCGCCGAAGAGCACGAGCGTCGAGCGGTCGGTCCAGTCGAAGAGGCGGGAGAGCACGTCGCCGCCGACGACGAGGGCGCGCTGCGCAAGGCCGCCGGCGAGCATCCCGTACGCCTGGGCGAGCGCGTACATGAAGCCGGTGCAGCCGGCGGAGAGGTCGTACGCGGCGGCGTCGACCGCGCCGAGCTGGTCGGCGAGGATCGCCGCCGTCGACGGGAAGGCCATGTCCGGGGTGACGGTGGCGACGATCAGCAGGTCGACGTCCTTGCCCTCGAGCCCCGCCTGTGCGAGCGCGGTGCGGCAGGCGGGCAGCGCGAGGTCGCTCAGCGCCTCCTCGTCCGACGCGATCCGCCGCTCGCGGATCCCGGTGCGCTCGATGATCCACTCGTCGGTCGTGTCGACGTACTGGGAGAGGTCGTCGTTCGTGAGCACGCGCTCCGGCGCGTGTGCGCCGAGCCCGGTGATCGAGACGGCGACGTCCGTCTTCGCCTCGCCGATCACGGCGCATCTCCCACGAACACGGTCAGCGTCGCCTCCGCCGCGGGCTCGCCGTCGACGCTCGCCCGGCCCTCGCCCTTCGCGATCGGGCCGCGGACGCGGACGAACTCGCACTCGAGCCGAAGCACGTCCCCGGGCGCGACGACGCGCTTGAAGCGGCAGTCGTCGATCCCGGCGAAGAAGGGGATCTTGCCCCGGTTCGACTCGTCGGCCAGGACCGCGACGGCGCCGCACTGCGCGATCGCCTCGATCGTGAGCACGCCGGGCATCACCGGGCGGTCGGGGAAGTGGCCGGGGAACCACCAGCCGTCGGCGGGCACCGTGAGCGTCCCGACGACGCGCTTGCCGGGCTCGAGCTCGACGATCTCGTCGACGAGCAGGAACGGCGGCCGGTGCGGGATGATCGACTCGATCACGTCCCGCCCGAAGGGCGGCGCAGGAACGCTCATGCGACGTCGCGCCGCTCGAGCCGTTCCCTGATCCGGTTGCGCCCGCGGTGGGCGTGACACTTCGCCGTCCCGACCGGCATGCCGGCGGCCTCGGCGATCTCCTCGAAGGTGTAGCCCATGGCGTCGCGCAGCACGATCACCTGCGCCTGCTGCGGCGAGATGCCCGCGAGCGACTCGCACAGCTCGCGCCGGAGGTCGGAGTTCGCGGCCGCGCGTCCGGGATCGAACTCGGAGCCCGCGCGCAGCTCCTCGGCGAGCGGCTCGTGCGCGCGGGTGCGCTGGCGCTCCGAGACGTCGCGACACGTGTTGACGACGAGCCGGTGCAGCCAGGTGGAGAACTGCGACTCGCCGCGGAACTGCCGCAGCCGGACGCAGAGCTTGGCCAGCGCCTCCTGCGACGCGTCGAGCGCATCCTCGGGGTCGCGCAGCAGGTGCCGGCAGAGCCGCTCGACGCGCGGCGCATGGCGCGTCGCCAGGGCCGCGAGGGCGTGCTCGTCGCCGTTCTTCGCTCGGGTCACCAGGATCGGGTCACTCAGCCGGTCGTAGGCAAGATGCCGCTCCTCGCGGAACGGTCTGCTGATCGGACGGGGGCCACGGCCGAGCGGTTGCACGATCGATCTAGTCTAGGCGGTCGTGTCGGAACTCTCCCCGGACGCGGTCCTGCCGCTCCTGCGCGGGAGGCTCGGACGGCCCTATCGGTTCGTCGAACGAACGCCGTCCACGCAGCGGCTGCTCGGCGACGACGAGCCCGAAGGGACGGCCGTGGCGGCGGACGAGCAGACGGAGGGCCGCGGGCGGCTCGGCCGCTCGTGGCACGCGCCGGCGGGGCGCGCGATCCTCGTCTCGGTGCTGCTGCGCCCGCAGCCGCACATGGCGCTCTGGCCCGAGTTGTCGCTCGTCGCCGGGGAGGCGGTCGCCGCGGCGCTGCCGCTCGACGCCGCCGTCTCCTTCCCGAACGACGTGATGGTGGACGGACGGAAGGTCTGCGGGATCCTGCCCGAGGCTCAGCCCGGGCTCGTCCGGCTCGGGATCGGCCTCAACGTCAACCAGACGGCGGCGGAGCTTCCGGCCGACACGCCGAAGCCGGCGACCTCGCTGCGGGTCGAGCTGGGCCGGGAGCTGGAGCGGGCGCCGCTCCTCGCCGCGATCCTCTTCGAGCTCGAGACTCGGTACGACGCCTGGCAGGTGCAACACTTGCCGTGATGAGAGCGCTCCTCCCGCTGTCGCTGGCAATGGGGGTGCTGGCGGCCCTCCTGCTCGCGGGATCCGCCTCCGCGGCGACGGGCAAGCGCGTGCTCGCGATCCGCTTCGGTCCCGACCTCGAGATCAACCCGGTCACGCAGGACTGGTTCACGCACCAGCTCTCGGACGCGGCGAAGAACGGCTACGACGCCGCAGTGGTCGAGCTGGACACGCCGGGCGGCCTCTCGAGCTCGATGAAGACGATGTACCAGGCCGAGCTCGCGTCGAAGGTGCCGGTGATCGTCTACGTGTCGCCGACGGGCGCGCGCGCCGCCTCGGCCGGCGTCTGGATCTCGCAGGCGGCCGACGTGCTCGCGATGGCGCCCGACTCGAACATCGGCTCCTCGACGCCGATCGACTCGAGCGGCGCGAACCTCGGCTCCGACCTGCGCCGCAAGGTAATCAACGACGCCGCGGCCTCGCTGACCGCGCTCGCGGAGACGCACGGCCGCAACACGACCTGGCCGGCGAAGGCCGTGAAGGTCGCGTCCAACCTGACCGCGCAGCAGGCGCTGCAGATGCACGTGATCGACCTGACCGCGGTGAGCCTGCCCGCGCTCCTGAACAAGCTCGAGGGCTACCGGACGAAGGACCGGCAGCGGCCGTTCACCCTCGACCTCGCCGGCGCCTCGATCTACGAGGTCCACCCCGGCTTCTTCACGAGGTTCCTGAACACGCTGATCGACCCGAACATCCTCAGCCTGCTCTTCCTCGCGGGCATCGCGGGGATCGGCTTCGAGATCTTCCACCCCGGGATCATCCTGCCGGGCGCGCTAGGCGGCGTGGCGCTCCTGACCGCGCTCTTCGGCTTCTCGGTGCTGCCGATCTCCTGGGCGGGGCTCGGGCTGATCATCCTCGGCGTGGTGCTGCTCGTCGTCGACGCGCACGTCGTCACGCACGGAGCGCTGACCGTCTCGGGGCTGATCAGCCTCTCGGTCGGGATGCTGATGCTGTTCCACAACGCGCCCGCGCCGTACCACACGTCGCTGCCGCTCGTGATCACGCTGACCGTCTGCATCGGCGGCTTCTGGGCGTTCGCGATGTCGAAGGCGGTGGCGGTCCGGCGCAGCCCTGTCACTGTCGGGCCGGACCGGTTCCTCGGCGACGTCGGCGTCGTCCGCGACACGGCGCACGTCTTCGTGGAGGGCGAGCTCTGGCACGCGCACCGCGCCGACGGCAGCGAGCTCGTGCCGGGCGAGGAGGTCCGCGTGGAGCGGATCGACGGGCTCGAGCTGACCGTGTCCGGAAAGGAGTAGGCTCAGGACATGGCCGCAGGCGTCGTCATCCTCGTCGTCGTCGTCTTCCTGGTCGTGCTCTTCGCGATCTCCGCGATCAAGGTGATCCGCGAGTACGAGCGGGCGATCGTCTTCCGCCTCGGCCGGCTCTATCCCGACCCCAAGGGGCCCGGGCTCTTCGTGCTGATCCCGATCGTCGACCGCATGGTGAAGGTCGACCTGCGCACGATCACGCTCAACATCCCGCCGCAAGAGGTCATCACCAAGGACAACGTCCCGGTGCGGGTGAACGCGGTCGCCTACTTCCGGATCGTGGCCCCGAAGGACGCGATCGTCCAGGTCGAGAACTTCATGGTCGCCACCTCGCAGATCGCGCAGACGACGCTGCGCTCGGTGCTCGGCCAGCACCAGCTCGACGAGCTGCTCTCGGAGCGGGAGAAGATCAACGCGATCCTGCAGGAGATCATCGACGAAGCGACGGGGCCGTGGGGGATCAAGGTCTCGGTCGTCGAGGTGAAGGACGTCGAGATCCCGGGGAGCATGCAGCGCGCGATGGCGCGCCAGGCGGAGGCCGAGCGCGAGCGGCGCGCGAAGATCATCAACGCCGAGGGTGAGTACCAGGCGTCGGAGCGGCTGAAGGACGCGGCGATCGTGATCGAGGAGCACCCGATCGCCCTGCAGCTCCGCTACCTGCAGACGCTGCTGGAGATCGGCGGCTCGAACTCGAGCACGATCATCTTCCCGGCCCCGATCGACCTGATCAAGCCGTTCATCGAGAAGAACGGCGAGAGCAAGAGCTCGTAGCTCCGGTCGGTTTCCGAAGGCCGCGACCGACATGGCGGGCGCGGCTCACCTCCGCCTCGGTCCTGCACGTGCGCCGCAGGCGCACACCCCAGCGAACGGAAAGCACAGCGCGAGGCCCGCGAGCCGCAGGCGAGCCGGCCCGCGCGAAGCGGGCGACCGGCAGACGGCGCTGTGAATGGCTGCACGTCGACTGGGACCCGGGGTTGGCGGCGTTCTACGTCGATGCGTGCGGGATCGAGTCCTGCGACGCCGGCTTGATCAGGCTGCGCTCGTAGCGAAGCTCGTCACCGGCGCGACCGACGAGCGTGAATCCGCACCGCTCGGCAACGCGCTGTGAGGCGAGGTTGTCGATGTGACACTCGAGGTACGCCCGCTTGTACTCGGCCCAGTCGAGAAGTGCAGCGAGGGCCCGCGCGGCGATGTTGCGGCCCCGCCGGTCGGGCGCCACGAGGTAGGAGACGTAGACGGCATCTCCGTCCGGACGCAGCTCGACGGCGCCGACGGCCGTCCCGGCGGCGCGGATCGCAAGCGACAGCCG
>DASZYW010000085.1:0-8451 GCA_035545195.1 Gaiellaceae bacterium | reverse complement strand
GTCTGCCTCTCGTACAGCGCCTACGGATGGGCAGCATTCTTCCTGGTCATTGCGGCGTTGAATCTCTCGGGCGGCTCCTGGTACCTCAGCATCGCGCGCTCCCCCTCTCCCTGAGTACCAGCCGAACGGCTACTGCGGGCTCGGCGGGACCGGCGCGTCTTGCCCGGTCGGCGTCTCGCCTACGTCCGGCGCACGAACCTGAAGTAGAACGCGACGAAGACGAGCACGATGCCGACGTTCGCGGCGAGTCGCTCCCAGACGTGGCCGCGGAAGAAGAGGACGTCCACGGCGACGATCACGGCTGCCATCGCGACGACGTACAGCGCACGGGCCACGACGCGACGATAGCCTCCCGCGGGTGGAGGAGCTGCGCCCGGGCATCTGGCACTGGCAGTCGCCGCACCCCGACTGGGACTCGGAGCAGTGGTGGCCCGAGCTCGTCTCCTCGTACGCGATCGAGCTCGGCGGCGAGCTCGTCCTCTTCGACCCGCTCGCCGTCCCGGACGAGCTGCGCGAGCGAGCGACCGCGGTCGTCCTGACCGCGCCCTACCACGAGCGCGACGCGCGCGGGCTCGGGCTGCCGGTGCACACGCCGCCCGCCGACACCTGGCAGGACTGGGTGGACAAGTTCGGCGTCGACCCCGAGAAGGTGCGCGGGATGGAGAGCGAGGACCTCGCCTGGCTGCGCGCCGGTGAAGGGCCGGGCGAGTTCCACGGGCCGGGCAAGTGGCCGTTCGGGATCTTCGCCTACGCCGGCCGCGAGGACAACGACCTCGTCCTCTGGCTGCCGGAGAGGAACGCGATCGTCAGCGGCGACTCGCTCTCCGACTTCGGCGACGGGCTCGGGATCCAGATGGGCGGGCGCACGCACCAGACGCGCGACGACGTCGCGCGGCAGCTGCAGCCGCTGCTCGAGCTCCCGGTCGAGCTCGTGCTGCCGGCGCACGGCAAGCCGGCCGGCCGCCCCGAGCTCGAGCGAGCGCTGGCCCAGACGTCCTAGAAGGAGCCGGGCTTCTTGGCCGCGGCCTTCTTCTCGGCCCGCTTCTCCTTCAACGTCTTCTGCGGAGCCTTCTTGGCCATCGACTTCGGCTTCTGTGAACCCTTCATGCCGGTGAGCCTACCGTGGCCTTCGGCGGGCGCCTACTCCTCGGCCCAGGGAAGCTCGTCCCAGTAGGGAGGCCGGCCGCGCCTGCCCGGCTCGAAGCCGGCGCTGTACGCCTCGCTCGGCTTCGTCGTCTCGACGGCGACGCTCGCGTCGTGGCGGGCCGCGAACTCGGAGACCGGGTAGAGGATCGTTCCGTCCTCGCCCCGGGCGCCGACCATCAGGATCGCGCACGGCCCGTCGCCGGCGCCGACGAAGATGTGCTCGGTGCCAGGCGGGCAGTGGACGAAGTCCCATTGCCGCAGCCGCCGCTCCTCGCCCTCGACGAGCAGGAGGCACTCACCGTGCAGGACGAGGAAGTCCTCCTGCTTCGACTCGGCGTGGTAGAGGCCGTTCGGCTCGCCGGGCGGGAGGACGTGGATCCGGAACCCGAGTTGCTCGAACTCGTAGGCGCCGCTCTCGAACGAGCAGTCCGAGCCGGTCGGCCGCTTCTCGCCGCCCTCGGTGGTGACCCATTCCGTGTCGCGCACGTTGACGACGAACCAGCCCTCGGCCTCCGGGCGCAGCCCCGAGCCGTGGTCCTGCAGCGGCGCCTCGTTCATGCGGTCTCTCCTCCGTCGATCGTGATCACTGCTCCGGTCGTGTAGGAGGCGTCGTCGCTCGCGAGGAAGGCGAAGAGCGCCGCGACCTCCTCGGGCTGCGCGTGGCGCCCGAGCGGGATCCCCGCGTTCACCTCCGCGAGCATCTCGTCCGAGTACTCGGCCCGCTGCATCGGCGTCAGCACGTAGCCCGGGCAGACGGCGTTGACGCGAATCGCCGGTGCCAGCTCGCGCGCCATCGTCCGCGCCAGCAGGATCACGCCGGCCTTCGAGGCGTTGTAGTCGGCGTAGAAGGGGTGCCCGGCGAGCCCGTTCGTGGACGCGGTCATGAGGATCACGCCGCTTCCCTGCGCGGCCATCCGCCGCGTGGCCTGCTGCGCGCAGAGGAAGACGCCGGTCAGGTTCACGTCGAGCACGCGGCGCCACTCCCGCTCCTCGATCTCCAGGAACGGCTTGCGGATCGAGACGCCCGCGTTCGCGACGAGCACGTCGACGCCGCCGAGCCGCTCGTCCGCCTCGGCGAACGCGCGCTCGACCTGCGCCGCGTCGGCGACGTCGCAGACGACGTTCTCCTCGCCGTCGTCGACCGCCAGCGAGAGGACGCGGGCACCTTCCTCGCGGAAGCGGCGGCAGGTCGCCTCGCCGATCCCGCTCGTGCCGCCGGTGACGACGACCCGCTTCCCGGCCAGCCCGTTCAGCGGACGATGCGCGCCGTCAGGATCTTGTCGAGCTTCGGCCACGCCTTCGCGAAGTACTTCTCGCCCTGTGCATCCATCTGGGCCTGGTCGCCCGTCGGCTTGTCGCCGTACCCCGAGTAGAGCGCGTTGAGCGCCGCGCCTCCGCTCGTCACGACACCGAACGGCGCGAAGCCGTACTGGTCGAGCTGGCCGTTGCTGCCGAGGTTCACGAAGACCTGTGTCGTGCGCGAGTTCGGAGCGCTCGTCGCCGCGAACGCAACCGTCCCGGGTGTGTTGGAGTGCTTCACGGGGTCGTCCTTGATCGTCGCGTTCTCCCAGGCCTGCGAGACCTTCGGGTCGCCGCTGATCCCCCACTGCACGACGAAGCCCTTGTAGACGCGGAAGAGCCGGTTGCCGTTGTAGAAGCCGTTCTTGACCAGGTTGTAGAAGCGGTCCGCGCCCCTCGGCGCCCAGGCGCGGTGCACGGTCACCACGAACGAGCCCTTCGTCGTCGTGAACTTCGCCCGGTAGAGCGCCGGGGCGGTCGCCGTCAGCTTGGAGGGGTGGAGGAGGATCGGGTTCGACCCGGAGGCGGCGCCTGCCAGGACGGCGGCGGCCAGTGCGGCGAGGGCGAGCAGGCTGCGCATCCGGCCCAGCCTAGCCGCCTACGATGCCGTCGTGAGCCTCCTCCGGCCGGCCGCCCGTGTGACCGATCCGGAGGGCCGGACGTGGGAGCTCTACCTGTTCCGGCTCCAGCTGCCTCCGCCGCGCCGTCCCGTCCACGGTTGGCTTCGCGAGCTCGCGGCCGAAGCGGCGCGAGCCCGTCGCTCCGACGAGTGGTTCGTCGAGGCCGTCGTCTGGCTCCCGCACGAGACCCGCTACCGCTGGACGACGAGCGGCGAGTTCCGGCGCAACGTGCTCGCCCAGCTCGAAGGGCAGCTCGCGCGGGGCGAGGTCCCGCCCCGTCCCACGCGAGCGACCTATCTCGGCGCGAAGGGCTAGGCGGCCGCGCCGACCTGCGCGGTGCAGAAGGCGCAGCGGCTCGCGGCCTTCGGGATCTCGCTCAGGCACTCCGGGCAGGCGCGGGTCGTCTCGTCCACCGGCGGCTCCGTCTTCCGCCGTGCCAGCAGCGCGTTCACCGGCTTGACGACGAAGAAGAAGACGGCGGCTGCGATCGCGAGGAAAGCGATCGTCGCGTTGAGGAAGGCGCCGTAGAGGAAGCGGCTGCCGTTGATCGTGAACGACAGCGAGCCGAAGTCGTGGCTGCCGAACACCGCCGCGATCAGCGGCGTCAGCAGGTCGGCGACGAGCGCGGTCACGACAGCGCCGAACGCGGCGCCGATCACCACCGCGACCGCCAGGTCGACGACGTTGCCCCGCAGCAGGAACTGCCTGAAGTCCTTCATCCGTCCTCCTCCTGGAGCCGCTCGGCGAGGTAGCGCCAGGCGAGCGGGTAGCGGTACTCGATCCCCCCGTGCGTCGCGTCGAACAGCTCGAAGTGGACGTCCTCGACCCCGAGCTTCGCCAGCTCCTGCCGGAACGCCTCCGCGCCGAGGTCGAGGAAGTACTCGTCGCGGAAGCCGGCGTCGATCCAGATCGCGCGCTGGCTGCGCAGCGCGTCGGCGTGCGAGGTCGCCATCCGGACGGGATCCCAGGCGAGCCAGCGCTCCCAGACGTCCTCGCGCAGCAGGCCGGACTCGAGGTCGAACGGGAGCTCGACCGTGCCGTCCTCGTTCGCGGAGTAGCAGGCGGCCATCGCCCACGTGTTGACGATCTCCGGGTCGCCCGGCCTCGAAAGCGCGGGCCGCGAGCGGAAGTCCTCCCAGAAGCGCTCGAAGGAGCCGCCGTAGTCGCGCCGCAGCGCGCGGAGCGTCTGCGGGAACTCGGGCAGGTAGCAGTGCTCGAAGAGCGCGTCGCCTGCGTGGGTCGCGAGCCCGCCGAACAGGTCGGGCCGGAGCATCGGGCTCACCATCGCGCCGTAGCCGCCGCTCGACTTGCCCGCGATCGCGCGGTGACCGGGCGCGGCGAGCGTCCGGTAGCGCTCGTCCACGAACGCGACGACCTCGTCGCAGAGGTACGTGTGGTAGCGGCCGGTCCCGGGCGAGTCGAGGAACTGGGAGCCGCCGAACGACGTCCAGGCGTCCACGAAGACGAGCAGCGCCGGCGGGCAGCCCTCGTCCGCGAAGAGGCGGTCGGCGAGCTCGAGCACGGTGGGGCGGAAGGCGGAGCGGTTGCGCCACATGTCGAGCTGGCCCGTCATCCCCTGGATCGCGTAGATGGACGGGAAGCGGCGGTCGGGCTCCGCGTCGTAGGCCGGCGGCACGTAGACCCAGAGCGGGCGCGAAGCCGGGTCGCCGAGCGGGTTGCCCCGCAGTGCCTCGCTCTCGACGACGTGCTCGTCGAGGCGGCCGACGAGGTCGCGCGACCAGGGCTCCACGAGACGCGATTGTGTCACCGGCGCCTCGGACGCGGCGGCTACAGTCGCCGCATGCGGACTCGCGCGATCCTGCTCGTCGTCGCCCCCGTGGCCGTGCTCCTCTCGGCGGGTTGCGGCGGCTCGGGCGGCTCGGGCGGCTCCGGCGGGTCGGGGAGCGGCGGGAACGCGTACACCGCCTCGGCGACCGCGCCGTGCCTGAAGCAGCAGGGCTTCAAGGACGTGACCACCAGCCCGGCCGCCGTCGGCCTCGTCGCGGCCTTCGCCGACAACGGCGGCCTGAAGGCGACGGCCCCGGACGGCAACACGGTCGTGATCGCGTTCACCCGGGACGACTCGGCGGTCACCGACACCGAGACGGCGTTCCGCAAGCACGCACCCGCGCGCTACCGGAACCACATGCAGGACATCATGTCCGCCGAGAACAACGCCGTGATCGTCTGGGCCGCCGGCCCGGCGAAGCAGATGCACGATCTCGTCGTCGGCTGCCTGCACCGCAGCTAGCCGCCGATACACTGGCCGCATGGCCGAATACGGGACGATGCGCGTGAAGAGCGGCCTCGCCGAGATGCTAAAGGGCGGGGTGATCATGGACGTGGTGGACGCCGAGCAGGCGAAGATCGCCGAGGCGTCCGGCGCGGTCGCGGTGATGGCGCTGGAGCGCGTCCCCGCCGACATCCGCCGGGACGGCGGCGTGGCCCGCATGTCCGATCCGGACATGATCCGCGGGATCCAGGAGGCGGTCTCGATCCCGGTCATGGCGAAGTGCCGCATCGGCCACTTCGCCGAGGCGCAGATCCTGCAGGCGCTCGAGATCGACTACATCGACGAGTCGGAGGTGCTGACCCCGGCCGACCTCGAGCATCACGTCGACAAGTGGCAGTTCACGGTCCCGTTCGTCTGCGGCTGCACGAACCTCGGGGAGGCGCTGCGGCGGATCGCGGAGGGCGCGGCGATGATCCGGACGAAGGGCGAGGCCGGCACCGGCGACATCGTCAACGCCGTCACGCACATGCGCTCGGTCTTCGGCCAGATCCGCCGTCTCGGCGCGCTCCGCGACGAGGAGCTGTACGCGGAGGCGAAGAACCTCCAGGCGCCGTACGAGCTCGTCAAGTGGGTGGCCGAGAACGGGAAGCTCCCCGTCGTGACGTTCACCGCGGGCGGGATCGCCACGCCGGCCGACGCGTCGCTCTGCATGCAGCTCGGCGCCGACGGCGTCTTCGTCGGCTCCGGCATCTTCAAGTCGGGCGACCCCGAGCGGCGCGCGAAGGCGATCGTCGAGGCGACGACGCACTACGCCGACCCGGAGATCCTCGCGCGCGTCAGCGCGGGCCTCGGCGAGGCGATGGTCGGGATCTCGACCACGACGCTCGACCCGTCGCAGCTGCTCGAGACGCGCGGCTGGTAGCCCGGCCCGCCGGTCCGTCCGACGCGGGCGCGACGATGCGCCCGTGGACGAGTTCAAGCCCGTCTGGACCAACGCGAGCTACCTGCTCTACGCTGGCGGGCTGACGATCCTCGGCGCCGCGGTCGGCGCGCTCGCGTACCTCTCGGCGAACTACGGCGACGCCGCCTACGCCGGCTGGTCGCTGCTGATCCTCGCCGTCCTCGTCTCCATCTCGGACCGGTTCCACCACGCGGGCCGCAAGGTCGCCGCCGGGATCTTCGTCTTCGCCGCGCTGATCGCGTGGATCGCCTTCCTCGCGGCCGTGTGGACGTGGTTCGGGTGGCTGCACAAGGGCTCGTTCGACTCCCTTGCAGGCTTCTCGTTCGCTCGGCTCTCGCTGCTCTTCCTCGTGCTGCTCGCGGCCTGGAACGACCGGCGCAAGTACGGGTTCCCGTTCGTGCGCGCCGTCTCGGCGGTCGCGTTCTACGTCTTCGTGCTCGACCTGCTCTCGAGCGGGAGCGGCGACTGGGCGCACGTCCTGACGCTGCTCGTCGGGCTCGCGTACCTCGCCGGCGGCAGCGCGAGCGACGAGCCGTCCGCGTTCTGGCTCCACCTCGTCGGCGGCGTCCTGATCGGCGCGGCGCTGCTCGAGTGGTGGCACACGAGCGACTGGCAGTGGACGCTGATCTGCCTGGTGGCGCTCGTCTACACCGCGATCGGGAGCCGCACCGGGCGCTCGAGCTGGTCGGTGCTCGCCTCGATCGGGCTGCTGGCGGCGTCGACGCACTTCGCGATCGAGTGGACGCACGTCCACCTCACGCTCGGCGGCCTGCTCAACGGCAACGGCCCCGGTCTCCACGGCAAGTACTGGGTGCCATCCTGCGTGTTCGCGTTCACAGGCTTCCTGCTCGTGTGGCTCGGGCTCCGCGAGCGGCACCGGGCGCCCTAGGGCTCCGCTCTACACTTGC
The DNA here is from genome assembly GCA_035545195.1 of Gaiellaceae bacterium. Taxonomy (GTDB): domain Bacteria; phylum Actinomycetota; class Thermoleophilia; order Gaiellales; family Gaiellaceae; genus Palsa-739. The sequence continues at coordinate 1,284 of DASZYW010000085.1, read as the reverse complement.
GGCGTGGAGAAGCCGCTCAGGATCGGCGTCCTCGCCGTGCAGGGGAACTTCCGCGAGCACGCGGCCGTGCTGCGGCGCCTCAGCGCCGAGCCGGTCGAGGTGCGCCTGCCCGAGCAGCTGGACGGGCTCGACGGCCTGATCCTGCCCGGCGGCGAGTCGACGGCGATCGGCCGCCTGATGCGGCTCTACGGGCTCGACGAGGCGCTGCGCGAGTTCACGGCGCCCGTCTTCGGCACGTGCGCCGGGATGATCGTGCTCGACCGCGAGCACCTCGGCCTGGGCGACTTCACCGTGCGCCGGAACGCGTTCGGGCGCCAGGTCGCGAGCTTCGAGGCCGACCTCGACGTCGACGGCAGCGGCGAGCCGGTGCGCGCCGTCTTCATCCGCGCGCCGTGGATCGAGGACGCAGGCTCCGACGTCGAGGTCCTCGCCGAGGTCGACGGTCACCCGGTGCTGGCGCGCGAGGGGCGGCTGCTCGTCGCGGCGTTCCATCCGGAGCTCACCGACGACACGCGCATCCACGAGCTGTTTCTGAACATGGTCAGAGAAGGAAAGGAAGCGAGTGTCAGGGCATAGCAAGTGGTCTTCGATCAAGCACAAGAAGGGCGCGGCCGACGCGAAGCGGGGCAAGCTCTTCTCCAAGCTGACGCGCGCGATCATCGTCGCGGCGAAGGAGGGCGGCCCCGATCCGGCCGGCAACCTCGCGCTGCAGAACGCGATCGAGAAGGCGAAGTCGAACTCCATGCCCAAGGACAACATCGACCGGGCGATCGCGAAGGGCGCCGGCACCGGCGACGACGGCACCGCCTACGAGACCGTCGTCTACGAGGGCTACGGGCCCGCGGGCGTCGCCGTGATCGTCGAGGCGCTGACCGACAACCGCAACCGCACCGCCGGCGAAGTCCGGCACACGTTCGCGAAGAACGACGGCAACCTCGGCGGCTCCGGCGCCGTCGCCTGGCAGTTCGAGCGACGCGGCGTCGTTCTCGTCCCGGCGAACGGCGCCGACGAGGACGAGCTGATGCTCGCGGCCGCCGAGGGCGGGGCGGACGACGTGACCCGCGACGGCTCCTCGTTCGAGGTGCTGACCGCGCCTGAGGCGCTCGCCGCCGTGCGCGAGGCGATCGAGTCGGCAGGATTCACGGTCGAGAACTCGGAGCTGACGATGGTCCCGAAGACGACCGTCGCGGTCGAGGACGAGAACGAGGCGAAGAAGCTCCTGCGCCTGATCGAGGCGCTCGAGGACAACGACGACGTCCAGGACGTCTACGCCAACTTCGACAT
>DASZYW010000084.1:0-2403 GCA_035545195.1 Gaiellaceae bacterium | reverse complement strand
GCTGCACGTCTGCGCGGAGCTGAAGCAGCGCGCCGGCGACGCGCTCGTCGTCTCGGAGATGGCGGTCGGCGACTGGCGCCCGATCGAGGAGTGGGGGCACGACGCGCAGTGGTTCGACGCGCCGCACCACGAGCTGCACGTCCTCCTCACCGGCGAGCACGACGGCTACTACGCGGACTTCGGCTCGGTCGCGCGGCTCGCCGAGGAGCTGCAGGGCCTCGGCCGCGACCCGCGCCGGCTCGTCGTCTGCGCGCAGAACCACGACCAGGTCGGCAACCGCGCGCTCGGCGACCGGCTCCCGCCCGACGCGCTGCGCGTCGCCGCCGCCGTGATCCTCTTCTCGCCGTGCACGCCGCTCCTGTTCATGGGCGAGGAGTACCTCGAGTCGCACCCGTTCCAGTTCTTCACCGACCACATCGACCCCGAGATCGCGCGGGCGACGCAGGCGGGGCGCCGGAAGGAGTTCGAGTCGTTCGCCGGCTTCTCCGGCGAGGTGCCCGACCCGCAGGCGCTCGAGACCTTCCTCCGCTCGAAGCTCGACCCGCGCGAGCCCGACCCGCTCTACCGCGAGCTGCTCGCGCTCCGCCGCGAGCTGCCGCGCGAGCTCGAGGTGCGCGCCGACGAGAACCGCCGGCTCCTCGCGCTGCGGCGCGGTAGCGTGGAGCTGGTGGCGGACTTCGCGAACAGGACGGCGGAGCTCCGCTCGTGAACGTCTGGCCGGGGAAGCCGTTCCCGCTCGGGGCGACCTGGGACGGGAGCGGCGTCAACTTCGCGCTCTTCACCGAGAACGCGACGCGCGTCGAGCTCTGCCTCTTCGACGAGCACGACGCCGAGACACGGATCGAGCTCAACGACTACACCGCGCACAACTGGCACTGCTACGTCCCGGGCGTCGGTCCCGGCCAGCGGTACGGCTACCGCGTCCACGGCGCCTACGACCCGGCGCGCGGCCACCGCTTCAACCCGCACAAGCTCCTGATCGACCCGTACGCGAAGGCGATCGAGGGGCCGATCCTCTGGGAGCGCGCGAACACGCTCCCCTACGTCCCGAGCCAGGAGGAGGACGCCGACCTCGAGCCGGACGACGAGGACGACGCGGAGGCGATCCCCAAGTCGATCGTGATCGACCCCGCCTTCGAGTGGGAGGACGACCGCCCGCCCGACACGCCGTGGCACGACACCGTCATCTACGAGGTGCATACGAAGGGCTTTACGAAGCTGAACGAGCACGTGCGCGAGGATCTGCGCGGCACCTACGCCGGGCTCGCCTCCGAGCCCGCGCTCGCCTACCTGCAGTCGCTCGGCGTGACGGCGGTCGAGCTGCTGCCGATCCACCACATCGCCGACGAGGGCTTCCTCCACGACCGCGGGCTGACGAACTACTGGGGCTACTCGTCGATCGGCTACCTCGCGCCGCACGCGCTGTACGCGGCGACCGGCACGCGCGGCGAGCAGGTGCGCGAGTTCAAGGGGATGGTCAAGGCGCTGCACCGCGCCGGGATCGAGGTGATCCTCGACGTCGTCTACAACCACACCGCCGAGGGCAACCACCTCGGCCCGATGCTCTCCTTCAAGGGCGTCGACAACGCGAGCTACTACCGGCTCGTCCCCGACGACCTCCGCCACTACATGGACTTCACCGGGACGGGCAACTCGCTCAACCCGGTGCACCCGTCGGTGCTGCGGCTGATCATGGACTCGCTCCGCTACTTCGTGCTCGAGTGCCGCGTCGACGGCTTCCGCTTCGACCTCGCCTCCGCGCTCGCGCGCGAGTTCTACGACGTCGACCGGCTCTCGGCCTTCTTCGACACGATCCACCAGGACCCGGTGATCTCGCAGGTGAAGCTGATCGCGGAGCCTTGGGACGTCGGGCCGGGCGGCTACCAGGTCGGGAACTTCCCCGTCCTCTGGACCGAGTGGAACGGCAAGTATCGGGACTGCGTCCGGCGGTTCTGGAAGGGGGACGGCGGCACCACCTCCGAGCTGGCCACGCGGCTGACCGGCAGCAGCGACCTCTACCAGGACGACGGCCGCAAGCCGTACGCCAGCATCAACTTCATCACCTGCCACGACGGCTTCACCCTGCAGGACCTCGTCAGCTACAACGAGAAGCACAACGAGGCCAACGGCGAGAACAACAACGACGGCACCACCGACAACCGGTCGTGGAACTGCGGAGCCGAAGGGCCGACCGACGACGTCGACATTCTTGCCCTGCGCGAAAAGCAGAAGCGGAATTTCCTTACGACGCTGCTGGTATCACAAGGTGTGCCGATGCTCTTGTACGGCGACGAGTTCGGCCGCACGCAGCGCGGCAACAACAACTCCTACTGCCAAGACAACGAAATCTCGTGGGTCGACTGGTCACTCAGCACCGAGCATGAGGTGCAGCTGAATTTCACC
>DASZYW010000083.1:0-19312 GCA_035545195.1 Gaiellaceae bacterium | reverse complement strand
GAGGGCGGCCTGCATCGCGACCGGGTTCGCGTTCCACGCGTCGTTGATCAGGAGGCCGCCGCCCGGGAGCTCCTTCTCCTGCGAGCGCCAGCGCGAGAACTCGACCTCGACGACGCCGTCCGGCGGCTCGACGCCGAGCGCCGCGGCCGTCTCGAGCGCGGCGGCCGCGTTCGTCGCCTGGTGGCGCGCCGTGAACGAGAAGGCGACCTCGCGGGCGCGCCAGCGCACGACCGTCCGTCCGTCGCGAACCTCGGCCTCCGGCGGCGCGAAGCGGCGGACGTCGAGCCCGTCCGGGACGAACGGCTCGAGCACCGGCGTGTGGGCCGGGAGCACGGCGACCGCTCCTGCGGGCAGCTCCTCGAGCAGCTCCGCCTTCGCCCGGGCGATGTTCTCCAGGCTCCCGAGCAGCTCGAGGTGGACGGGCGCGATCGCGGTGATCACGCCGAGGTCGGGTCGCGCGGTCTCGGCGAGCGCGCGGATCTGGCCCGGGCCGCGCATCGCCAGCTCCGCGACGACCGCCTCCGTCTCGGGCTCGATGCGACAGAGCGTCAGCGGCAGCCCGATCTCGTTGTTGAAGCCCGCCTCGGCGGCGACCGTGCGCAACGAGGGCCGCAGGAGCGCGGCGAGGATGTCCTTCGTCGACGTCTTGCCCACCGAGCCGGTGATCCCCACGACGCGAGCATCGCTGCGCGCGCGGACGGAACGCCCGATCGCGGCCAGCGCCGCGTGCTCGTCGCCCGGCACGAGCGTCGCCGCCGCGCCACGCGACCGCGCGTCGTCGAGGAAGGCCTCCCCGCCCGCGACCGCAACGAAGAGGTCGCCGGGACGGACCCGGCGCGAGTCGACCTGGACGCCGGTCACCTCGGTCGCCTCCCCCACGAGCTCCCCGAGCCCGCGCAGCTCCTCGAGTGGCAGCGGGATCACGGCGTCGCCCGCAGCGCGCGCAGCGCGTCGCGCGCCACGTCCCGGTCGTCGAAGGGAGTGATGCGGCCCGCGATCTCCTGACCCTGCTCGGCGCCCTTGCCGGCGATCAGGACGACGTCCCCCGGGGCGGCGAGCTCGAGCGCGCGAGCGATCGCCTCGGCGCGGTCCGGGACGACCTCCACCCCGCACTCGGCGCCCGCGACGATCTCGGCGATGATCGCGTCCGGATCCTCGCTGCGCGGGTTGTCCGACGTGACGATCGCGACGTCCGCCAGCTCGGAGGCGAGCCGCCCCATCTGCGGCCGCTTGCCCCGGTCGCGGTCACCGCCGGCGCCGACGACGCAGATCACGCGCCGCCCGCCGGCGAGGTCGCGGGCCGCACGGAGCACGTTCTCCAGCGCGCCGGGCTTGTGCGCGTAGTCGACCACGACCGTGAATGGCTGCCCCTCGTCGACCGCTTCGAAGCGTCCCGGGACGCCGCGCACCGACTCGAGTCCACGCTTGATCGCGTCGTCCTCGATCCCGAGCACCCGCGCCGCGTGCAGCGCGCCGAGCGCGTTCTCGACGTTGAAGCGCCCGCGCAGCTTCAGCTCGATCCCGGCGAGCGCGCCCGGCTCGTCCGCGCTGAACCCGATCGCGTCCGGCAGCTCCTCGGCCAGCCTGCGGCCGTACGCGTCGCCGACGTTGACGACCGCGAGCGGCCTCGGCTCCGTCACGAAGAGCCGCCGCTTGGCCTGGAAGTAGTCCTCCATGTCGGAGTGAAAGTCGAGATGGTCCTGGCTCAGGTTCGTGAAGACGAGCACCGCGAAGCGCGTGCCGTCGAGCCGGTGCAGCGCCGACGCGTGCGACGACGCCTCCATCGCGCACGAGCGGTCGCCTGCGTCGAGCATTTCGCGGAAGATCCGCTGCAGGTCGATCGCCTCCGGCGTCGTCCGCTGCACCGCACGCCGCTCGCCGCCGACGCGCGCCTCGATCGTCCCGAGCAGCCCCGGCCGCCGGCCCGCCGCCGCGAGGATGGCAAAGAGGAGGAACGACGTCGTCGTCTTCCCGCTCGTGCCCGTCACGCCTGCGACCTGCAGCTCCTTCGTCGGCTCCCCGAAGAAGACGTCCGCCGCCGGCGCCATCGCGGCGCGCGCGTCCGGCACGACGACCTGGGGGACGTCGAGCGGGAGCCGCCGCTCGACCACGAGCGCGACCGCTCCGCGCGCCACGGCGTCGGCGGCGAAGTCGTGCCCGTCCGCGCGCAGGCCCGGGACGCAGAAGAAGAGCGCGCCGGGTTCGACCGTGCGGGCGTCGTAGGCGAGGTCGAGCACGCCGGCGGGAGCGCCTGCGAGCTCTGCCGGCCCGAGCGCAGCCACGAGGCGCTCCAGGTTCATCGGCGTTTGACCCTACCGAACGGGCTGGTCCGGCGGCACTTCGAGGTACTGGAGGTCGAAGGACGCGATCTGCGCGAACTCCGGCGCGGCGACCTCCGCCGCGTAGTAGCCGCCCTGCGGCTCGTCGACGCTGACCAGCACGACGAGCCTCGGCGCCGTCGCCGGCACGATGCCCGCGAACGTGGCCACGTACTTGCCCTTCACGTAGCCGTTCGGCCCCGGCTTCTGCGCGGTGCCCGTCTTGCCCGCGACCGAGTAGCCGGAGATCGCCGCCGCCTCGCCGGTGCCCTTGTCGGAGACGACGCCCTTGAGCATCTTCAGCAGGGTCGCGTCGACGCTCGTCGAGAGGATCCGGCGCCGCTTCGGCGTGAACGAGCGGCCGCCCTCGAAGCGGTCGACGAGGTGCGGCTGCACCCACTCGCCCCCGTTCGCGATCGCCGCGTACACCGACGCGAGCTGGATCGCCGTCACCGAGATCCCCTGCCCGATCGGCACGTTCCCGATCGTCGAGCCCGACCAGTACGAGGGCAGAAGCCCGTCGCTCTCGCCCGGGAAGTCGATCCCCGTCGCCTGCCCGAAGCCGAAGCGCGAGATCCACTGCTTCAGCCGCTCCTGGCCGAGCAGCTTCTCGGCGATCGTGACCGTGCCGACGTTCGAGGAGCGCTGGAGGATCTGCGCCACCGTCAGCCGCTCGGTCGGGCGAATCTCGGCGTCGTGGATCACGCGGTCGGCGACGCGGATCGAGTACGGCAGCACAAACGACGTCTGCGGCGTGACCAGGTGCTCGGAGAGCGCGGCGCCGATCGTCACCACCTTGAAGACCGAGCCCGGCTCGAACACGTCCGTGATCGCGTGGTTCGCCTGGATCCCGTGCGCGAGCGCCTGCGGGTACGCGTTCGCGTCGTAACCCGGCTCCTGCGCCATCGTCAGCACGGCGCCGGTGCGCGGGTCGAGGACGATCGCGGTCGCGTCCTTCGCGTGCCACTTCCGCACCGCGTCGCGCAGCACCTGCTCGGCCTGCGCCTGCATCGTGTGGTCGAGCGTCAGGAAGACGTCGTGGCCGTTCCGCGCCGGATGCTCGCTCGTCATCGAGACGATCTGCCCGAGCGCGTCGCGGACGACGGTCTCCCGGCCGGGCTTCCCCGAGAGCTGCTTGTCCAGCTCGAGCTCCAGCCCGGCGAGCCCGGTGTTGTCCGTTCCGGCATAGCCGAGCACCGGCGCCGCGACCGTGCCCTGCGGGTACACGCGACGCTCCTCCGAGTAGAACGTGAACCCGACAGGCTTCTTCGCGGCGAGCGCGGCGGCGAGATCGGGCGGCGCCTTCCGCTCGACGTAGACGAAGCCGAGCTTGCTGTTCGCGAGCTGCGGATAGACGTCCTTCACCTTCAGGTGGAGCGTGCGCGCGACCAGGCGCGCCTCCTGACGGGGATGGGTGATCTGCATCGGGTCGGCGACGACCGTCGTCGCCTGCTCGCCGAGCGCGAGCGGCGTCCCGAGCCGGTCGAAGATCGTCCCGCGCCCCGCCGGCAGGACGACCGACGAGCGGGTCTGGTCCTGCGCGCGCGCCGCGAGGCCGGCCGCCCGGACGGTCTGGATCCAGGCGGCGCGGGCCAGCAGCGCCGCGAACCCGACGATGATGACGAGGAGCAGGAAACGCAGCCGCGAGTTGACGAGACGCGGCGAGGGCACCGCTACTTATTCAGGTCGAGGTAGCTGGTGTCCTGCGCGGGCGCGAGCACGAGCCCGAGCTTGTTCGCGGTCTTCTCGATGATCGGCGCCGAGCCCGCCGCCGACAGCTGCGAGGCGATCGCCTGGTTCTGGGCGCGCAGCTCGGCGCGCTGGTCCTCGAGCCTGTGCACGGAGACGTTCGCCTGCAGCGCGGCGACGTTGACGGCGACGACGCCGAGCAGGAGCACGGCGAACGCGACGATCCAGGCGACGCCCAAGCGGACGCGGAACCCCCGCCGGGCAGCGCTCCTGCGCCGCGCGGGCGCTGCCGCGGGCCTCGCGCGCCTCGGTGCGGGTGCGGGCTGCGCGATCGCGGGCGCGAACCAGTCGGCGGCCGCCATCAGCCCTCCGCCTTGACGGCCGCCCGCAGCCGCGCCGACGCGGAGCGTGGATTCGCCGCGACCTCCGCCTCGCTCGGCCGGACCGGCCGACGCTCGATTGCGCGCAGCTCGGGCTCGTGGCCGCAGACGCACACGGGGAAGTCGGGCGGACACGTGCAGCCGCGCTCCTTCGCGCGCAGGAACTGCTTGACGATCCGGTCCTCGAGCGAGTGGAACGAGATCACGGCGAGCCGCCCGCCCGGGCGGAGCATCTCGAGCGCCGCCGGCAGCGCCGCCTCGAGCGCGCCGAGCTCGTCGTTGACCGCGATCCGCAGCGCCTGGAAGACGCGCTTCGCGGGGTGCCCGTCGCCGAAGCGCGCCGGGGCCGGGATCGACGCCTTGATCGTGTCCACCAGCTCGGCCGTCCGCTCGAACGGCTGCTCCTTGCGGCGCCGCACGATCGCCCGCGCGATCTGCTTCGCGTGGCGCTCCTCCCCGTAGCGGCGGAAGATCGAGACGAGGTCGCGTTCGTCCCACGTGTTCACGAGCTCGCTGGCGGTCAGCTCCTGCGTCGGGTCCATGCGCATGTCGAGCGGCGCGTCGGCGGCGTAGGAGAAACCACGCTCCGGCCGGTCGAGCTGCATCGAGGAGACGCCGAGGTCGAGCAGGATCGCGTCCGCGCGCACGCCGTTCTCGGCCAGCTGCGCCAGGACGACGCCGAAGTCGCCGCGCAGCAGCCGCACGTTCACGCCCGCGGTGCGCTCGAAGCGCTCGAAGTAGCTGCGCGCGGTCGGGTCCTTGTCGACCGCGATCAGCTTCCCGCTGCCGTGCAGGTCGGCGGCGAGCAGGGCGGAATGGCCGCCGGCGCCGAAGGTCGCGTCGACGACGGTCTCGCCCGGGCGCACGGCGAGCGCCTCGCGGACCTCGTCCGCGAGCACGGGAACGTGATCAGTCGCCCTGGGCTGCAAGACGTTCGGCAACATCCTGAGCACTCCCTTCGACCTCGGCGAGCTCGCGCTGCCAGGCGGCGCGATCCCAGATCTCGAGGTGGTCGTTGACGCCGGCCACGACGACGTCGCGGCCGAGCTTCGCATGGTTGAGCAGCGCCGCCGGCAGGCTGACGCGGCCCTGCTTGTCGGGCACCGACTCGGCGGCGCCCGCGAAGAAGAAGCGCTGCAGCCGCCGGCCCTCCTGGCTGAGCGGATGGAGCGTGGCGAGCCGCGAGTCGACGACCTTGTTCCACTCGCCGGGCGCGTAGGCGTAGAGACAGCCGTCCATCCCCCGCGTGACCACGATGCCCTCCTCGAACTCGCGCCGGAACCTGGCGGGAAGCGTCAGGCGGTTCTTGTCGTCGATCGTGTGCTCGTACTCGCCCAGAAGCATGGTCGCCCGCTCCTCTATCCCACCACTTCGCGCCACTGTAAACCACTTTCCCCCACTTGTCCACTCTTTTTCGTCCCGCGGCGCGGGAGGCCCCGCACCGGCTCTCCGTGGAATCCACGACGGGACGGCGGCGGGACGGCGCGAGGGTCGAGGTGTGCTCCTCGCCACCGCCGCCCTGGCGCTCGCCGCCGCGCAGGCGCCCGCGCTGACGCTGAAGCCGTGCGCCGTCGAGTCCACTCGCGCACGCTGCGGCACCTACCTCGTCCCGGAGCGCTACGCGAAGCCGCAGGGCCGCAAGATCGCGTTGCGCGTCGTCGTCGTGCCGGCCTGGGGCAAGCAGAAGGCGCCGGACGCGGTGGCGTATCTCGCTGGCGGCCCCGGCGGCGCTGCGACGGATCTCACGCAGATGCTGGCGCAGGAGTGGCCGGAGCTGATCCAGCACCGCGACCTGCTGCTCGTCGACCAGCGCGGCACCGGCAACTCGAACTCGTTCGTCTGCGCGAAGCCGACGACCGCGCTCGGGACGAGCGTGCAGATCGGCGCCTACGTCGCCCGCTGCCTGGCCGACTTCGGCGGCGACGCCTCGCAGTACGGCACACGCGCCGCGATGGAGGATCTCGACCGCATCCGCGCGGCGCTCGGCTATCGCAAGCTCGACGTGGTCGGAGGCTCGTACGGCGCAACCGCCGCCGAGATGTATCTCCGCCTCCACCCGGAGTCCGTGCGCTCGGTCGTCCTGCTCGGGGCAACCGCGCTCGACGTTCCGTTCTGGGACCACTGGGCCACAAACGCGCAGCACGCGCTCGACCAGGTGGCGAGGCGCTGCGACACCGATGCGGCCTGCCACAAGGCGTTCCCGGGCTGGAAGGCGCAGCTCGCCCGGCTCGTGACGCGCTGGAACGCGCACCCAGCGACGGTCGCGAGGGGCACGACGCTGACCGGCGACCAGCTCGCCGGCCTCGTCCAGGGAATGCTGCTCGGCCTCGACCAGTCGGTCGCCCTGCCGCACCTCGTCGCGCGGGCCGCCCGCGGCGACTACCGGGCTCTGAACGCGGCGCTCGCCGCCGCAACCAGCGCCGAGGCCGCCGACGACGCGAGCCGGCTGGTGATGTTCTGGTCGATCTGGTGCAACGAACCCTGGGTCGGGCTCGGCGCCGCCGGGCCGTGGCACACGATCTTCGACGGCGCCGCCGCCGCGTCGCTGGCCGGCTATCGCCGCGTCTGCGCCGTCTTTCCCAGGCGCTCGGAGCCTCGCTCGCTGTGGACGATGCCGTCGTCGACGCGGGTACCCGTGCTCGCGCTCGAAGGCGGCGCCGACCCGCAGGATCCGGCGTCGAACCTGCCCGGCCTGAAGCGTCACTTCCCGGACAGCCGGACGATCGTCCTCCCCTGGTTCGGACACCACTTCTCGAACAGCGGCTGCATCGCCACGCTGATCACGGACTTCGTCGAACGCGGGACGACGAGAGGGCTCGACACCATGTGCGTCGGCGGCCTGATCCCGCCGCCGTTCGTGCTTCGCTAGCCGGTCAGCGCCCCCGCGAGCTCGGCGAAGACCTCCGTGTGCAGGTCGACGTCCTCCTCGCTCGTGGCCGGGCACATCAGCGCCATGTTGTGGAAGGGGGTGAGCAGGATCCCGCGGTTCAGCGCCCAGAGGTGCGCGAGCCGGTCGAGGAGCGGATCCCCGCCCGCGGCCGCGTCGCTGCCGGTGGCCGGGCGGTCGGGCCGGAACAGGTACTCGACGCGGCAGCCGAGCCGCGTCGCGTGCCACGGGAGGCCGTGCTCGGCGATCACACGGGCGACGCCGGCCTCGAAGCGCTCCCCCAGCTCGATCATCCGCTCGAACGCGCTCTCGGTCAGCACCTCGCCGAGGGTCGCGCGCATCGCCGCGAGCGAAAGGACGTTCGCGGCGAGGGTCCCGCCCACGCCGACCACGTCCGAGACCGCGGCGGGGATCGTCGCCTCGACGCGCTCCGCCAGCTCCTCGGTGAAGCCGTACGCCGCAGCCGGGATGCCGCCGGCGATCGCCTTGCCGAGGGTGACGAGGTCGGGCTCGAGGCCGTGCGCGCGGGTGTAGCCGCCGGGACCTGCGCAGAGCGTGTGCGTCTCGTCGACGATCAGGAGCGTCCCGTGGCGGCGTGTCAGCTCGCGCAGCGCCTCGTGGTAGCCGGGCTCCGGCAGGACGATGCCGATGTTGGTCAGCGTCGGCTCGGCGAGTACGCACGCGACGTCGCCGTGCGCCAGCGCCGCCTCGAGCGCGTCCACGTCGTTCCACTCGACGACGCGCGTCGTCTCCGCCGGCGGCACCGGTGGGCCGAGGCTCCCCTCGCGCGGGACGACGGCGCCGCCCGCGTCGAGCGTCGCGCCTGCCTCGTCGACGGTGCCGTGGTAGCACCAGTTGAAGACGAGGATTTTCGGCCGGCCGGTCACGTGCCGGGCGAGCCGGATCGCGAACCGGTTCGCGTCGGTCGCGGTCAGCGCGAACTGCCAGCGCGCCGGGCCGAAGCGCCGCGTCAGCTCCTCGCCGACCCAGAGCGCGTCCTCGCTGGGCAGCATCAGCGTGATCCCCCGCGCCGCCTGCTCGCGCACCGCGCGCACGGTCGGCTCGGGCGAGTGGCCGGTCATCGCGCCGGTGTCGCCGAGGCAGAAGTCGACGTACTCTCGGCCGTCGACGTCGCGGAAGCGGGCGCCGTGCGCCTCGGCCGCGTAGACGGGGAAGCCGCCGGCCCAGCGCACCATCCAGTGCATCGGCACGCCCGCCAGCAGCGACCGGCGCGCGCGCTGCGAGAGCTCGCGCGAGCGCGGATGCTCGCGCTCGAACCGCTCGAGCTCCTCGGCGAGCAGCCGTTCCGCGCGCTCCCTCACAGTGTCTCCGCCGTCAGCTGGCCGGCGTACGCGCCGCGGCCGGTGAGCACGGCGGCGCCGCAGCGGGCGCCGAGCGCGACGGCCTCGTCGGCGGCCTTGCCCTGCGCGAGCGCGAACACGATCCCCGCCGCGAAGCAGTCGCCGCAGCCGTACGCGTCCTCCACCGGCCCGGGCAGCGGCGCGGCGAGGTACGGGCCGCCCGGCTGGATCCAGCCCCCGAGCGAGCCGGCGGTCGTGACGACGATCTTCGGCGCGGGGTCGAGCATGCCGGGCTCGTAGCGCTCGCCGCCGTCCTCCCCGCTCCCGACGAGCAGGTCGATCTCGACGCCGCCGCGGCCGAGCGTCGCCAGCTCACGTGCGGTGGCGACGAGCACGTCCGAGCGGCGCGCGGCCCGCAACGCCGCGACGTCGCCGCTGACGAAGTAGACGGCGTCGCAGCGGGCGAGCGTCTCCCAGGGCAGCGAGGCGTCCTCGCCGGACGGGAGCAGCTTGTCTCCGAGCACGGTGATCGTCCGCTCGCCGCCCTCGTCGACGTGGGTGAACGCCCGGCGGGTCGGGGAGGCGGACTGCGCCGCGTGCACCGTGACCCCGCGCGACTCGAGCTCCGCGCGGGAGCGCCTGCCGAGCTCGTCGGCGCCGAGGGCAGTGAAGAGGAGCGCCGACCCGTTCAGGTTCGCGAGCTGCACGGCCGCGACCGCGCCGCCGCCCGCAGGCTCCTCCCAGACCTCGCTCGCGTGAACGATCTCGCCCGCGGCCGGCATGGATCCGACCCGGGCGAACTCCACCCATTCGACATGTCCGACGACGGCGAGCTGCACGTCTCACATCATCGCCCGGCAGTACGTTTCACGTGTCGATGGCAGTCGCCGTCCCACCTTTCGAGCGGTTCTACGAGGCCCACAAGAGCGAGGTGCACGCGTTCCTGCGCCGCCGGGCCGGCCGTGAGCGGGCGGACGACCTCTTCCAGGAGACGTTCCTGCGCGCGCTGCGGGCCTACGACCGGCTGGAGCACGGCGAGCATCTCCGCGCGTGGGTGCTGACGATCGCCGGACGGCTCGTGATCGACGCCGCGCGCGCCGAGCGGCCGACCTCCGAGCTGCAGCACGAGCAGCCGCACGAGGACGGGCGGCCGGCGTTCGAGGAGCTCGCACCGCTCACGGACGGGCTGCCGCCGAAGGAGCGTGCGGCGGTCGTGCTCCGCTACGGCTACGACCTGGACTACGACGAGATCGGCGCCGCGCTCGGCTCGAACGAGCAGGCGGCCCGGCAGGCGGCCTCCGCCGGAGTGCGGCGACTGCGAAAGGAGAAGTCATGAGCCCCGTTTCCGCCCTGCTGGACGAGCGGTTCCGCACGAGCGCGGCCGCGGCCGGCCTGCTCGACGCCGCGTTCGACGTGCTCGAGGACACGCCGGTCGGCCCGCTGCTGGTCGGCGTCACCGACCGTGGCCTCGCCCGGATCGGCTTCGATCCCGACCCGGAGCGCCACCTCGACGACCTGGCGCGCCTCTACGGCCCGCGGGTCCTGCGCAGCGCGAAGCCGGTCGAGCGGGTGCGGCGCGAGCTGGACGAGTACTTCGAGGGGAAGCGGCACGGCTTCGACCTGGAGCTCGACCTGCGCGTGGCGCCGGAGTTCTACCGGCGCGTGCTCGGGGAGCTCGCCCACGTCGAGTACGGGCACACGACCACGTACGGCGCGCTCGCCGCCCGGGCCGGGTTCCCGAAGGCGGCGCGGGCGGTCGGCACCGTGATGAACCGGAACCCCGTCCCGATCGTGCTGCCGTGCCACCGCGTCGTCGGCGCGAACGGCAGCCTGACGGGCTACGGCGGCGGGCTCGACCGGAAGGAATGGCTCCTCCGCCTGGAAGGAGCCATCCGCTAGGCGCTAGCCGAAGTGGCCCCAGTGGGTGGCGATCACGAGCAGGACGCCGCTCGCCGCGAGCGCCACGCCGCCGAGGAAGTTGCCGCCCTTGCGTCCGAACGGCAGCGACGCTCCGAGCCAGAGCAGCACGCCGCCGATCGCGAGCAGGGCTTCACCGATCTCGGCGAGCCGTTCGCCGTTGTGGGCCGTGAGTGCGAGTAGTTGCATCGCGCGATCATCGCGCCGGCACCGGACGGAGCTTGTAGCCGACGCCCCACACGTTGACGACCCAGCCGTCGAGCCCGGCGTCCTCGAGCTTGCGCCGCACCCGTGACGCGTGCGACTCGAGGGTGCGCGTCGGCACGAACGTCCGGTAGCCCCACACGTCGCGCAGCAGCTGCTCCCGGGTGAAGACGCGGTCGGGGTCGGCGGCGAGCTTGACGAGCAGCGCGTACTCCTTCGCCGCGAGGGCGACGTCGCGGCCGCGCGCGACGACGCGCCGCGCCGCCCGGTCGATCACGAGCCCGCCGACGTCGAGCCAGTCCTGCCGCGGACCGGAGCGCCGCAGCACGGCGTGGATCCGGGCGACGAGCTCCTCGTAGACGTACGGCCTCGAGAGGTAGTCGTCACAACGCTCGAGCGCGCGCACGCGCTCGGCTGCGTCGGCGCGGCCGATCACGATCACGGGGCAGTCCGGGACGAGGCAGCGGTCGAGCGCGTCGGCGTCGCCGAGCACGAGCACGTCCGGCTCGGCGGCGCGAGGCAGCTGCTCGGGGCTCTCGAAGGCGAGCACGTCGAAGCCGTCGCTCGCGAGCTGCTGCGCGAGGAACGAGCGCGAGGTCGGCTCGGAGTCGGCGAGGAGAAGGGCGGTCATGGCGCCCGAGGCTAGGACGGCGCGGGAGTCTCGCCTAGATGTCCATTCGAACGATTCTGTGACGAATCGTCTACAGGCGTCCGCTGCGGACGACGCCCCAGAGCAGCCAGACGCCGAGCAGCGCCGAGAGGGCGAACCCGGCGACCGAGAGCGCGTTCACCCCGAGCAGGTGCGGGCCGGACTTCGCGAAGATCCCGATCAGGCTGGAGCCGATCAGGCCGCCGGTCACGATCATCGCGATCACGAGCCGGTTGAAGACCTGGTGCATGTTGTCGAGGAAGTCGTCAAGCCCCTTGTGCACGAAGCCGACCTCGATCTGGCCGTCGCGGATCTCCTCCATGAAGTCGTGGAACTGGAGCGGCGCCTCGGCGACGACCTGCGCGTAGCGGAGCGCGTCGCGGCGGGCGCGCCGGGCGATCCGCTGCGGCGTGAACCGCTCCAGCATCAGGTCGCGCGCATACGGCCGCGCGATCTCGAAGACGTTGAAGTCCGGATAGAGCTCGGTGCCGACCGACCCGAGGGTCGCGATCGCGCGGTCGAGCAGGAGGAAGCGGGTCGGCAGCTGCAGGTTGAGCGAGTAGATGAGCGAGAACGCCTCCCGGACGACCTGCACCGGGTCGATCTCGCTCAGGCTGGCGCCGTAGTAGCGGTAGTAGACCTCGCGCAGCTCCGTCAGGAACTCGTCCTCGCGCTCCTTCGGGTAGCGGACGCCGAGGTCGGCGAGCCGGCGCGGCAGCTGCTCGACGTTCTCGTTGGCGGCGTCGATGAAGAGCCGGGTCAGCTTCGAGACGTCGTCGTCGGTCAGCTTGCCGACGGCGCCGAAGTCGACCAGCCCGATCGTGCCGGGTTCGGCGGGGACGAGGATGTTGGCCGGGTGCGGGTCGCCGTGGAAGAAGCCGTGGCGGAAGATCATCGTCATCCAGGTCTCCGCGATCAGGTAGGCGAGGTCGCGCCGCTCGTGCAGGTCGAGCCCGAGCGTGTCGACGTCGCGGAGCTGGACGCCGTCGAGCCACTCGAGCGTCAGCACCCGCGCGCGCGTGTACTGCCAGTACGGCTTCGGCACGCGCACGTGCGGGTTGCCGGCGAAGTTGTGGTGGAACGTCTGCGCGTTGCGCGCCTCCAGCCGGTAGTCGAGCTCCTGCCGCATCGCGCGGGAGAACTCGTCCACGAGCGCGCGGGCGTCGACGAAGTCGAGCGCGCGGATCCGCTCCCGCGCCAGCTTCGCCGCCTGGTGGAGGAGCGCGACGTCGGCCTCGATCTGCTCCGGCGCGCCGGGCCGCTGCACCTTCACCGCGACCTCGCGCCCGTTCGGGAGCACGGCGCGGTGCACCTGGCCGATCGAGGCGGCGGCGACCGGCGTCGGGTCGAAGTCGACGAAGAGCCGCTGGAGCGTGTTGCCGAGGTCCTCCTCGATCACGCGCCGGGCCTGCTCGAACGGGAACGGCGTCACGTCGTCCTGGAGCCCGCGCAGCTCGACCACGATGTCCGGCGGGACGATGTCGGGCCGCGTCGAGAGCAGCTGCCCGAACTTGACGAACGTCGGGCCGAGCTCGTCGAGCAGCTCCCGCAGGTGCTGGCCGCGCGCCGAGCCGCCGTTCTCCGCCGCCGCCGCGGCCGCGATCCGGGACTCCGCCGACCGGCCGGGGAGCAGGTCGCCGAGCTTGTGGGCCTCGAGGAAGTACCCGAAGCCGTGCTTGACCATCACCTGCGCGATCTCGGACAGGCGACCCAGGCTGCGCGTGGCCGGAGCGCTCATGGCCGGAAGGCTAGAGCCTCGCGGTCGGCTGCGCCTTCCGCGGCACCGGCAGCAGGCTCTCCACGTGGAGATAGGCGAGGCCGACGGCGGGCAGGTCGGTGAGCCGCTCGACGCAGATGTAGCGCCGGCGCCACTCCGGGAAGAACTTGCGGTTGAACGCGTAGAGCCGCTCCAGCTGGAAGACGTTGTCGGCTGCGAGCAGGCCGCGCCGCAGGACGCGTCGCAGCGGCGTCGTCGCCTTCTCCCGCGCCAGGAAGTCGGTGAGCGCGCAGAAGTTGAGCGAGAGCTCGCTCGCGCCGGTCTCCTTCGCCCAAGCGAGCGTCTCGACGACGAGGAACTCCGTCAGCCCGTTCGGCGCGTGCGGGCGCCGGCGCATCGTGCTGAGCGACCAGCCGCCGACGCAGCCGTCCCGCTTCGACGGCGCCAGGTGGAGGAAGCCGTCCACGTGCCCGTCGGCGTTCTCGGCGAGCGCGTAGACGGTGCCGTGCACGTCGAGCTCGTCCATCGCCATCGAGAACCCGCGCTCCGGCCTGCTGCCGCGCCACGCGTCGGAGACGGCGCCGAGCTCGGCGCGCAGCGCGGCGTCGGCCTGCTCGGCGGGAAGCGCCCGGAAGCGGTAACCCGCCTTCTCGAGGCGCGAGACGGACTGGCGCACCTTGCGGATCGCGCGGCCCTCGAGCGAGAACTCGCCCGGCCGCAGCACGGCCTCCTCCCCCATCGCGATCGCGCGCAGCCCGCGCCTGCGGTAGAGCTCGAGCCGCTCCTCCGAGGCGCCGACCACGGCGACGCGCCAGCCGTAGGCGCGGGCGAGCCTGAGCAGCTCCGCGAACAGCGCGTCGAACTCCGCCACGTCGCCGACCGGGTCGCCGCTGACGAGGGCGGTCCCGCCGACCACGCGGTACGCGAGGAACGCGCGCCGCGTCGGCGAGAAGAGGTAGCTCTTGTCCCGCCGCAGCGAGAAGAAGGAGAGGCTGTCGCTGCCGTACGCCTCGACGAGCGCGCGCGCCACCCGCTGCTCGCCCACGGTCTGGACGACGACGTGCCCGAGCGGGCGCAGCCACAGGTAGAGCGCGGCCGCGCCGAGCAGGAGGCCGCCGGCGCTGACGACGTCGGAGACGCGGTCGGGAAGCGCGTAGCCGCGCAGCTCCTCGCTGGCGACGATCGCGCCGATCCCGGCGAGGGCGGCGGAGAGCGCGAGCAGCGGCCGCACGGTCCGCGGGTCCCCCGGCACGTCGAAGCGTCCGCGCCAGCGGACGAGCGCGACGAGCAGCGCGAGCGAGATCGCGGCCTCCTCCACGTCGAGCCCCTTCGCGAGATGCGCGACCGCCGAGGCGACGACGATCGCGACCGCCAGCTGCCACGCGCGGTAGCGCCGCCGCGCGAGCGACCGCGAGAGGAAGACGAGGCCGACGCCGCAGGCGAGCGTGGTCACGCGCGCCGCCTCCGGCCAGCCCGGGGGCAGGACGCCGCGAACGATCCGCACGCGGTCCGCCATCTCGGGCGTCAGCGCGGAGACGATGCCGATCGTCCCGACGAGCGCGGCCGCGGCGGCCAGGGAGGACTCGGCCGCGGGGATCCGGAACCGCATGGGGGCACGGTAGCGGTACAACGTGCCGATGGCCGACGACTCGCTTCCGCCGCTCCCGCGCTGGGTGGTGGCCGTGCTCGCCGCGGTCACGGTCCTGCTCGTCCCCTGGACGATCTACCTGACCGTGACGCTGCCGTCGCGCCACGTGACGGCGCACTACGACGTCGCGTGGGTCGGCTTCGACGTCGCCCTGATCGGTGCGTTCGCCGCGACGGCGTGGGCCGCGGTGCGCCGCGCGCGCCTGCTCGTCCCGCTGGCCGCGGCGACGGGGACGATGCTGCTCTGCGACGCGTGGTTCGACGTCGTCACCTCGAAGGGCGCCGGCGAGGTCGGCGAGGCGATCGCGGAGGCGATCGTCGGCGAGCTCCCGCTCGCGGCGCTCTGCGCGTTCATCGTCCTCCAGGAGGGCCGCTTCCTGCGGACGCTCGCCCGCGTGCGGCGCCGGCCGGGCTAGGCGGCGGGCGGCGGCGGGTCGCTCGGCGCCTCGAGCAGGCGCAGGCGGTGCTCGAGCTGGGCGACGCGCAGCTCCAGCTCCTCGTACTCGTCGCGCGTGACGAGCCCGAGCTCGTCGACGAGGCCGCGCAGGCCTCCGACGACCTGCCCGGAGAGGCGCTCGCGGCTGCCGCGGGCGCGGCCCGGCAGCTCGGAGATGAGCTCCTCGACCACCTCGAGGAGGCGGCCGCTACCGCGCTGTGCCGTCAACGAGCCCTGCCATGCGGCCTCGAGCGGCGGCGCTGGCGCCGCTTGTCCCGGCGCGCCTGCGCGCCCGGCTCCGACGGCGTGGCGGTGACGGCGTCGCGCAGCTCCGGCGTCGGCTCGGCGGCGAGCGCAGCCTCCGACTCCTCCAGCGCGACCTCGGTCGGGTCGACGCCGCGCAGGCGCCCGAGCCGGCGCGCGATCTCGCCCTCGATCGCCATGCTCGCGCCCTTCCGCTTCGCGTACTCGGGCTCGCGCTCCTTCCAGATCGTGAGCAGCGGCGCCGCGATGAAGATCGAGGAGTAGGCGCCCGAGGTGACGCCGACGAGCAGCGCGAACGCGAAGTCCTTCAGCGTCGCGCCGCCGAGGATCTCGAGCGCGATGATCGGCAGCAGCGTGATGAAGGTCGTCGCCAGCGAACGGCGGATCGTCTCCCACAGCGAGACGTTCGCGATCGTCGCGAACGGCTGCCTGCGCATCAGCGGGACGTTCTCCCGGATGCGGTCGAAGATGATGATCGTGTCGTAGATCGAGTAGCCGAGCACGGTCAGGACCGCAGCGACGGTGTCGATCGAGACCTCGCGGTGGAAGATCGAGTAGACCCCGATCGTGATCAGGATGTCGTGGATCATCGCGAGGATCACCGGCAGCGCGAACTTGAAGTCGAACCGCAGCGCGACGTAGAGCACGACCAGGATCAGCGAGACGATGATCCCGTAGATCGCGTCGATCGCGATCTGGTGGCCGAAGCTCGCGGAGACGTTCTTCGTCCCGACGCCGTAGGAGCCCAGCTCCTGGTTCAGGGACTGCGTCAGGTTCGTCTGCGCCGCCCCCTTCAGCGAGCGCGTTCGGACCTGCCACTCCTTGTAGGCGCCGCCGCTCGACGAGGCGCCGCGGCCCTGGACGACGGCGTCCGCGTAGCCGTCCTGCGAGACCACCGACGCGACGTGGCTCTGCGTGTAGGCGGTGTGCGTCTTGAAGCTGATCTGCGTGCCGCCCTTGAAGTCGATGCCGAGGTTGAGCCCGCGAATGCCGAGCGCGGCGACGCCGGCGAGGATGACCACGCCCGAGAGCGCGAACCAGACGTAGCGCCGCTTCATGAAGTCGATCTGCAGCCAGCGCGCCGTCTGCTGGCCGTGCGCGCCCATGAAGCGCGGGTTGTCGAACCAGCGGAAGCCTGCGAGCAGGCCGAGCAGGGCGCGGGTCGCCGCGACCGCGGTCAGCAGCGAGATCAGCGTGCCGATCAGCAGCATCAGCGCGAAGCCCTTCACGTCCGCGACCGCGATCAGGAAGAGCACGACGGCGGTGATCGCCGTGACGGCGTTCGCGTCGAGGATCGTGTGGAAGCCCTTGCCGTAGCCGGCCGCGATCGCGGCGCGCACCGACTTCCCGGCGCGCACCTCTTCCTTGATTCGTTCGAACACGACCACGTTCGCGTCCGCGGCGACGCCGATCGTCAGGATCAGGCCGGCGAAGCCCGGCAGCGTCAGCGTCACGCCGAAGAGCAGGATCGCCGCGTAGTAGAGGGCGGCGTAGATCGCGAGCCCGAAGACGGCGACGAGGCCGAGGAAGCGGTAGAGGACGAGCAGGAAGATCGCGACGACGATCAGGCCGACGAGCGCCGCGTGCCAGGCCTGCGTGAGCGAGTTCTTGCCCAGCGTCGCCGAGACGTCGGTGCGCTCGATCTGCTTGAACGTGTACGGCAGCGAGCCGGTCTGCAGGACCAGGGCGAGGTCCTTGGCCGCCTGCTGGCCGCCCGAGCCCATGTTGATGACCGCGTTGCCGGCGATCCCCTGCGAGAGCGACCCGTCGGTGTAGTCGATGTACGGCGTCGACTCGAGCACGTTGTCGAGGACGATCGCGTTGTGCTGGGCGTACGTCTGGATCGTCGTCGGGTCCTTGTTCCCGGCCTGGCCGGCGGCGCCCGCGGCGATCTGCCCGCGCGTGTACTCCGCCTTCGTGATCGCCTGGAACTCGTGCGAGCCGTGGCCGGTGAACTGGAGGTCGACGTCCGGAAGGCCGGTGGTCGGGTCGACGTCGGGCCGGATGCCGGACTCGACGAGGTCCTTGCCGGTCAGCTCGGGCGGGCCGTTCGGCGCGTTCGGCATGTACTTGAAGAGGTAGTAGTAGACGCCCGCCGAGGAGGTCCCCGCCGCGCCCGCGCCGGGGCAGCCGTTGGCGACCGGGCACGAGACGACGAGCCGGTTGCCCGGCGTCTTCAGGATTTTCGCGTCCTTCGGCGTCTTGCCGCCGTAGGGGCGGAGCAGGTCCTTGAGCGTCGGCGACGGCCCTTGCAGGAGGTCGTGCTCGACCTTCGTCTTCTTGATCGGGACGAGCTTCGTCACCTTCTTGCCCTTGACCTTGGTGGTCACCTTCTTCGTCGCGGCGACCTTCACGGTCTTGACGCGGAAGAGGTAGTAGGCCTCCGGTGACCCCTTCACCTGCGACTGGATCTGGCTGAGCAGGCCGTAGAGCGTCGGCTGCGGGGTCGGCTGGCCCGAGGTGTTGATCGTCGGCGAGGCGAGGTCGGCCTCGAAGTCGAACATCAGCAGCTGCGCGGTCTTGCCGATCAGGGCGGCCGCCTTGGCCGGGTCGTGGACGCCGGCGAGCTGCACGACGATCTGGTTCGTCCCCTGCGTCCGCACCTCCGGCTCGGAGACGCCGAGCTTGTCGATCCGGTTCCGGATCACGTTCTGCGCGGTCGTCATGCCCGCCGTCGTGATCTGCTGGCCCTTGGCCGGCTGCGCCTGCAGGATCACCTCGAGGCCCCCCTGGAGGTCCAGCCCGAGGGTCGGCTTCTTGTAGATCGGCGAGCCGGGGACGGCGAGCATGACCGCGCCCACGAGCGCGGCGATGATCACGCCGACGAGGATCAGATACCTGTTGCGGTCGCGCACGAGCCGGGAAAGGGTAGCGGCCTACTCCCCGGCGGGAGACTCCGACTCGCCGGACGCCTCCTCGCGGGTGATGCCCGCGATCGCGCGCCGGGCGATCCGCAGCTCCAGTCCGGGCGCGGCCTCCACGCCGACGACGTCGTCGTCGAGCCGCGTCACGCGGCCGTAGAGGCCGCCGGCCGTCAGCACCTCGTCGCCGACCTTCAGCTCGGAGAGCATCTGCTGCTGCGCGACCTGGCGCCGCTTCTGCGGCCGCACGAGCACGAACCAGAGGAACGCGAAGGCCACGATCACGATCAGAAAACCCAGTCCGCTCACATTTCCTCCAGGGCAGGCGCGCGGAGCCGGGCGAGCGCAGTCGTCTGCCAGTCGTGGAAGCCGCCGCGCTCGATCGCGTCCCGTGCCGCCGCGACGAGATCGATCAGGAAGCGGAGATTATGCAGGCTGAGCAGCCGCAGCCCGAGGATCTCCTCCTGGTTGACGAGGTGCCGGACGTACGCGCGGCTGAAGCGGGCGCACGCCGGGCAGCCGCAGCTCGCGTCGAGCGGCCGCTCGTCGCGCGCGAAGCGGGCGTTCCGCAGGTTCAGGCGGCCTTCCCAGGTGAGCGCGCTGCCGGTGCGCGCGGTGCGCGTCGGCAGGACGCAGTCGAACATGTCGACGCCGCGGCCGATCACCTCCAGCACGCCCTCCGGGTCGCCGATCCCCATGAAGTAGCGCGCCTTCTTCTCCGGCAGCAGCGCGGCCGCCTCGGTCGTCGCCTCGAACATCGGCTCGCGGTGCTCCCCCACGCTGAGCCCGCCGATCGCGTAGGCGTCGAAGTTGAGCGCGACGAGCGCCTCCGACGAGCGGCGCCGCAGCTCGGCGTCGAGGCCGCCCTGCGTGATCGCGAAGCGGAGCTGGCCCGGCGCGCGCGGCAGGTCGCGCTGCCGCTCGGCCCACAGCGTCGTCCGCCGCACCGCCTCCTCGAGCTCGGCGCGCGGCACGCCCGCGGGCGGGCAGATGTCGAGGCACATCGCAATGTCGGAGCCGAGCCGCTCCTGCACCCGCGCCG
>DASZYW010000082.1:0-1979 GCA_035545195.1 Gaiellaceae bacterium | reverse complement strand
TCGCGCTCTGGAAGATCAAGGTGGTCGTCGCGCTCCTCTTCCTCGGCGTGATCGTCGCGGCGGCGATGCGCCCGAGCGTCGACTGGCTGGCGGAGCGCGCCCGCCTCCCCCGCCCGCTCGGAGTGCTGATCCACTACGCCGCCCTGCTCGGCCTGATCGCGCTCGCGCTCTGGCTGCTCGTGCCGCGCGCGATCGACCAGGTGCAGGCGGCGACGAGCGGGAACACGATCCATCACGAGGCCGTCCACTCGACCGGGTTCAAGCACCAGGTGCTGACGAGCCTCGACAAGCGGCTGCGGAAGCTGCCCTCGGGCAGCCAGCTGATCCATCCGGCCGTCGAGGTGACGAAGACCGCGTTCGAGGCGCTGATCGGCATCTTCTTCGTCTTCGCCGTCGGCGCCTACTGGATCTTCGAGCGCGACAAGGCGATCCGCGTCGTCGTCTCGCTCGTCCCGAACCGGCACCGGCGCGTGACGCGGGAGACCTGGCTCGTGATCGACCAGAAGCTCGGCGGCTTCGTCCGCGGCGAGCTGCTGCTGATCCTCTTCGTCGCGGCCGTCCTCTCGACCGGCTTCTTCGCGATCGGCCTGCCGTACTGGCTGCTGCTCGGCTCCTTCGCCGGGATCGTCGAGATCGTCCCGGTGATCGGCCCGCTCGCCGCGGGCGCGCTCGCGATCGGCGTCGGGCTGACGCAGAGCTGGCACCTCGCGCTGTTCGCGGGGCTGATCGTGCTCGCCGTGCGGGAGCTGGAGGACTACGTGGTCGTCCCGCGGGTGCTCGGGCACGCGGTCGGCCTCTCGCCGCTCGTCGTCCTCGTCTCGGTGACGGCGATCGGGATCCTCTTCGGCGGCTTCTACGTCCTGCTCGCGATCCCGATCGCGGCGGTGCTCGCCACGCTCGTGGACGTCGTCCTGCGGGACCGCGACCCGGCCGAGCTCGAGCCGCCGCCGGTGCTCTTCAGCGGCGCGCGCGAAGACGACTAGGCGGCCTTGCGCCAGCGGCCGAAGACGAGGCCGCCGAGCGTGAAGCCGAGCCCGAACGTGCCGACCGCGAACGCGCCGATCGCGGCGGCCTTGCGCGCGGTGGAGAGACGCGACCAGGTGCTGAGCGCCTCCCGCTCCTCGTGGGTCAGCTCCTCGCCGCGCCGCTGCTTGCGCAACGCACCTCCGGCGCGGAGCCCGAGGTAGAGGTCGTCGAAGACTTCCGCCTGCTCTTCGGCCATGTCCGGAAGGCTATAGCCTCGGTCGGTCGTGAGTGCGCGCATTCTCCATCTCTCCGATCTCCACGTCGGCACCCACGAGGACAACGCGGTCGAGCGCGCCCTGGTCACGCTCGTCGAGCGTGTGCGGCCGGAGCTCCTCGTCGCGTCGGGCGACCTGACCGACCGAGGCCGGCGCGAGCAGCACGAGCGGGCGCACGCCTTCCTGACCGGGCTCGGCGTGCCGGTGCTCGCGGTGCCGGGAAACCACGACATCCGCCGCGGCCTCGCGCCGTTCCGCGAGTTCGAGCGGGTGTGGCAGACGACCGAGCCGGAGCACCGAGCCGAGTCGTTCCGCGTCGTCGGGCTGAACTCGGTTCGCCCGCTGCGCTACCAGGGCGGCGCGCTCAGTCGCGGGCAGCTGGCCGCGGTGGCCGGACGGCTCGGGCAGGCGCCATGGCGCGTCGTCGTCCTCCACCATCACCTGCTCGGCGCGCCGTGGCGCGCGGCGCGCAAGCGTCCGGTGTCGCACCGGAACGCCGTGCTCCGGTCGCTGATCGACTCCGGCGCCGACCTGATCCTGGCCGGGCACATCCACCAGTCGGCGGTCAGCGCGCGGCGCGAGTTCGCGGTCGTCGGCGACGGGGAGCGGACGGCGGTGGTGGCGATCGCGCCGGGGTTCGGCCAGCCGCGCCCGCACCGGCTCGGCGAGGCGCGCGGCCTGCACGTGCACGAGCTCGGCGACGACGGCCTGACGATCGAGACGTACACGTGGCGCGGC
>DASZYW010000081.1:0-2126 GCA_035545195.1 Gaiellaceae bacterium | reverse complement strand
CGGCGTCGATCCGAAGGACCTGCCCTTCGTCTTCGACCGCTTCTACCGCTCGCGAGCCGCGCGCAAGCTGCCGGGCTCGGGGATCGGCCTGTCGATCGTGAGGCAGGTCGCGCAGGCCCACGGCGGCGACGCGGAGCTCGGGCCGGCCGACGGCGGTGGCGCGATCGCCCACCTGCGCCTTCCGGGACTCACTCCCGCACGCGACAGCGCGACGGTCGCCGCCGCGCCGCCGGACGACCGCTAGGCGGCCGCGCGGTCGACGGCCGTCACCAGCCGGTCGAGGCGGTACGGCTTCACGAGGAAGGTGTTCGCCACCGCGGCCAGGTCGGCCTCGAGGTCCTGCTCGTCGATCGAGGTCACCCGACCGGCCGGGAGGCCAGAGGGGCGTTTGGCGGCGCCGCCTGGGCTCGGCGCCGCCAGACGAGGCTCATCGGGAGCCGTAGCTCGTACGGCCTACGGCCAGTAGGTGCCGCCGGCCGGCAGGACGCCGGCGAGCACGACCGCCACAGCCGCGAGCAGGGCCGCAGAAACGCGGGTCTTGGAAAGCATTGATCGGGTCGTCCTTTCTCTGATGCTTCAGGGACGACCCCGCGGGGTCGGAACTGAGTATTGACGGGGTGCCCGATCTGGACAACCATCCGAGTGAACAGCGGTGACTAATGTCAGTGGTAAGGTGGGAACCGTGAAGCGGGTGCGGCTCAATCACGTGGACGACCCACGCCGTTTCGGGCAACGGCTCCGCGAAGCGCGCGAGAACGCCGGCCTGTCCCAGCACGCGCTCTCGTTCCCCGGCTGCACCAACGCCTACCTGTCGCGCATCGAGGCCGGCGAGCGCACACCGTCGCTGCAGCTCATCCACGAGCTCGCGAAGCGGCTCGACGTCTCGCCCGAGTGGCTGGCGACCGGTGTGGAGGGAACCGCGGCCATCGACCGCGAGCTCATCGACGCCGAGGTCGCCCTCCGGCTGGGCGAGGTCGACGAGGCGCGGCGCGTCTTCGCGGACCGCCTGCGCGCGAATCCGCGCGACACGGCCGCGATGGGCGGGCTCGGGGAGATCGCGTTCCGCGAAGGACACGTCACGAAGGCGATCACCTTGCTGGAGTCGGCCCTCGAGCGCGGCTCGCTGCTCGAGCGCAGCGGCAACGTCGAGACCCTGGCCCGGGCCTACGCCTCCAGCGGAGCCTTCGAGTCCGCGAAGGCGCTGCTCGAGCGGGCCCTCGTCGAGGCCGACGAGGCCGGCGCGTCCATCGAGGCGTTCCGCTTCCGGGTGCTGTTGGCGAACGCGCTGATCGACGGGGCCGAGCCCAAGCTCGCCGAGAAGGAGCTCGTCGCGGCGATGCGGCACGCGGAGGACATGCGCGACCCGATCGCGACCGCGCGCGTCTACTGGACGCAGTCGCGGCTGCACGTACATCACAAGAACCCCAAGCTGGCGACCCGGTACGCGCAGCGGGCCATCGACATCCTCGAGCGCACCGAGAACCGCTCCTACGTCGCGATGGCGCATCACCTCCTCGCCTACGCCCACGTCGAGGCGGGCGACTCCGAAGCCGCGCTCCTCCAGCTCAGCCGCGGCCGCGAGGCGTTCGGCACCGACATGACCGAAGCGGACGACGCGCGCTTCGCGCTCGAAGAGGCCCGTGCCCTCGCCCTCAGCGGCGACTCGCAGCGCGCCGCGAAGCGCGCCGGCGAGGTGCTGGCGAACATCGGGGTCCTCGACCCGCAGGACAAGGGCCGCGCGCTCATGGTGATCGCCCACGTGTTCCGGACCTCCGGCGAGCTCGAGCGGGCGGTCGAGCTGTACGAGCTCGCGCTCGACGAGCTCGAGGAGTCCGGCGCGCACTTCGCCGGAGAGGCCGGCGCGAGCCTCGCCGAGGTGCTCGAGGAGCTCGGTCGCGCGGCCGACGCCCTCGCGGTCTACAAGCGCGTGGTCGCCGTGCAGCGCGGCGGCCGTCCGACGCCGGCGAGCGACGGCGCGCCGGAGTCCGCGCCCGAGACCGCCGCCCTCGCGGACTGACGCGACCCGCCCGTCACGCCGGACCCGTCGCGGGACCGTCCGGACGCGGCGGCATCCGGACTCGCATCTGCGAAGGTCGCGCCCAGGTGAGGCATCCGAGGCTGCGGCA
>DASZYW010000080.1:0-5448 GCA_035545195.1 Gaiellaceae bacterium | reverse complement strand
GCGGGCCCGTAGCTCAGCTGGTCAGAGCAGGGGACTCATAATCCCTTGGTCCCTGGTTCGAATCCAGGCGGGCCCACTCTTCTCGCTTCGCCCGCTTCGCGTCCGCCTTCGGCGGACCGGCGACCGTCAGCGGGCGGCGCGGCGGAGGGAGAGCCAGAGGACCGCGGCGACGGCGAGCGGGAGGAGCCACCAGGCGGTCACGTCGCCGTGCGCCAGCGCGGCGGTGACGCCGATCGCGGCCGCGACCGACGCGGCGACGACCCAGTCGTCGCCGACGACGAAGTCCCACCAGAAGCGGCCGAAGGCCGCGACCCGGCTCACGCCTCCGCCACCGCGACGGTCAGGCGCTGCCGGCGCAGCGCGCGGACATAGAGCAGCGAGAGCGCGATCACGAACGCGAGCACGCCGAGCAGCGCCGCGTCGCCGCCCGGCCAGTCGGCGCCCGCGCCCTCGGCGGCCCAGAAGATCCCGAAGGTCGTCAGCATCACGCCGACGGCGAACTTCATCGTGTTCTCCGGCACCCGCGCCAGCGGCGCCCGCACCGCGATCCCGACCCCGGCGACCAGCACGAGCGCCGCGGCGGCGCCGAGCGCGGCGAGCGGGATCGAGCCCTGCGCCGCGCCGAACGTGAGCACGATGAACACGACCTCCATCCCCTCGAGAAAGACGCCCTTGAACGAGAGGACGAAGCCGAACCAGTCGAGGCCCGCACGCTCGACCCGGTCGACGCCGCGCGCCTCCTCGAGCTCGCGCGCGAAGATCGCGTCCTCGTCGTGCAGCGCCTTGTAGCCGCTCGCGCGCAGGATCGCCTTGCGTAGCCACTGCAGCCCGAAGACGAGCAGGAGGCCGCCGACGACGAGCCGCAGCGCCGAGAGCGGGACGACGGTCAGCGCAGGCCCGAGCGCCGCGACGACGACCGCGAGCGCCAGCGTCGCGGCGGCGACCCCGGCGAGCGACGAGCGCCAGCCTCGCGCCAGCCCCGCCGCCAGGACGATCGTCAGCGCCTCGACGAACTCGACCGCGCTCGCGAGGAACGCCGACGCAACGAGGAACCCGGCACTCATCCGCTTCGAGAGTAGCCCCGGGCCGCCGCGGCCGTCGCGACGTCGCGCGGGTAGCTCTCCCGTGCCCGCCAGAGCAGCGCGGCCGCGACCGCCAGCGGGACGAGCATGACGATGAACGTCCACTGCAGCCCCGAGCGGCCGCCGCCGAAGACGTGGTCGGAGACGGCGCCGAAGATCAGCGGCGCCAGCGCGACCGCGAGCGAGCGGAGCAGCGTGCGGACCGACTCGGCCCGCCCCCAGAGCGGCGGCGGCATGATGTCCAGCCGCGCGGCGTCGAGCGCCGGGTTCTGGAGCGAGAGGAAGAGCACCGCGCCGAGCAGGTACGGCACCGCGGTGACGGTGCTCCGGGTGACGAGCGCCGGGACGAACAGGATCAGCGTTCCCGTTGCCCCGAACGCGGCGGTCGTGATCCGGCCGTTCATGCGGCCGCGCCGCAGCAGCGAGTCGCCGAGCTGGCCGCCGGCGAGCACGCCGCCGATCGCGCCGATCCCGACGACGAGCAGGAGCAGGTTCGCCAGCGCCTGGTCGATCCCGTACTGCTTGCGCGCGAACTCGGAGCCGAACGTCTGGACGCCGGCGAGGAAGTAGTACGCGGCCGCGCTGGAGGCGATCAGGAGGATGTTCGTGCGCACGCTGAGCACGTAGCGCGTCGCCGCGACGATCCCGAGCTTGCGCAGGTCGCCCTCCGGGAGCTGCTCGAGGTCGGGCTCGATCCCGCGCTCGCGCGCGAGCCGCTGCGCGTCGGTCTCGTGCGCGTCCTCGTGCTCCTGCTGCGCGCGCCGCGGCCGCGTGGCGTGGGGGAGGGCGCCCTTGCCGCCGCGCTCGGGCTCGTGCAGGCGCAGGACGAAGATCGCGAGCGCGATCGCCGGGAAGGCGAGGATCACGAATGCGGCGCGCCACGAGAGCGCAGCGATGTCGCCGGTGACCGCGAAGCCGAACCCGGAGCCGAGCAGCTCGCCCGCGAGGATGAAGCCGTAGACGCGTCCGCGCTCGGAGCCGTGGAACCAGTCGCCGACGAGCGACGCGACGAGCGGTCCGGCCGCCGCGGTGACCGCGCCGAGGAAGAGCCGCGCGAGCAGCAGCTGGTGGAAGTTGGAGACCGACGCGCTCCAGAGCATCGCGCCGCCCCAGAGCAGCACCGCGATCCCGAGCGTCTTCGTCCGGTTGACGCGGTCGGCGAGGACGCCGAACGGGAGCACGGCCACGGCGCCGACGAGCGCGCTGACCGTGACGAGCAGGCCGATGTCGGTGTTCGAGATGTGCAGGCCCGCGCGGAGCTCGGTGGCCGACGCGCCGACGGTCGTGACGTCTGCGCCGCCCAGTCCGAGCACGCAGGCGAGCGTGACGATCACGCGCGTGCGCTCGTGCCCGCCGAGCGCGCGGGTCAGGTGCGTCTTCGCCGAGTCGGCGGCCGACCACGCGAGCGCGAGCGCTCCGGCGAGGATCTTCTCGGTGCGCGTCTCGTCCGCCACAGGCGGATCGTCGCAGGCGCGGGTCAGACGTCGCGGCGGACGAGCAGGACCGCGGCGATTACGAGCCCGAGCGCGCAGTAGCCGACGAGCAGCAGGCCGCCCGCGAGCGGCGAGAGCGAGTGCGCGTCCTGCGTCAGCGAGAACAGCTGCCGTCCCGCCTCGCTCGGGAGGTAGGGGCTGATCGCGTTGTTCCAGCTGGAGGGGAGGATGTTCATCAGCGGCGGGATCACGAAGTAGATGCCCGCGAAGGTGGCGATCCCGCCCGCCGTGTTGCGCACGATCGCGCCGATCGTCAGCGCGAGCACGCCGGTCAGCATCACGTAGACGGCGCCGCCGATCACCGAGCGCGCGACGCCCGGCGCCGAGAACGAGATCTGCAGGATGTGGTGGCCGCGCAGGATCGCCTGGCTGGCGACGAACGCGATCAGCACCGCGGGCAGCGTGACGACGAAGCCGGTGACGGCGAACACCGCGGTCTTCGCCCAGAGCACGGGCAGGCGCGTCGGCACGGCGGTGAACGTGGCGCGGATCATCCCGGTCGAGTACTCGGCGGTGATCACGAGGACGCCGAGGACGGCGATCGCGAGCTGGGAGACGTTGACGCCGGCGAGCGCGATGTCGAGCGGGTGCCGGTCGGCGCGCTCGTGCGGCGCCATGTGCGACCAGTGCGAGGCGGTGACGGCGGCGAAGAGGACGGGGAAGAGGATCGTCAGCGCGAAGCCCACGAGCAGCGACCAGGCGGTGGAGCGGACCGAGCGGAGCTTCGTCCACTCGGAGACGACGACGTGCGCCTGCGTGACCCGTCCGACCTCGGCGAGCGGCGGGATGCGCGGCACCGGCGAGACCGCGCTCATGCCTGCACCTCGGCGGCGAACTCCACCTCGCCGCGAGTCAGCTCCATGAACGCCTCCTCGAGCGAGGCTTGCTGCGGGGTCAGCTCGTGCAGCGAGATCCCGTGCTCGGCGGCGGTCTCTCCGACCTGCTCCGCGGTCAGCCCGTGCACCTCGAGCGCGCCGCGCTCGCCGACGCCGAAGGTCACCTCCGGTCCGGCGAGCAGCTCCCGCAGCCGCTCGAGCTCGGGCGAGCGGACGAGGACGACGTTCTCCGACGCTCGCGCCACGAAGTCGTCGACGCTCGTGTCCGCGATCAGCCGGCCGCGGCCGATCACGATCAGGTGGTCGGCGGTCAGCGCCATCTCGCTCATCAGGTGCGAGGAGACGAACACCGCGCGGCCCTCGGCCGCGAGCGCCTTGAGCAGGTTGCGAATCCAGTGGATCCCCTCCGGGTCGAGGCCGTTCACCGGCTCGTCGAGCAGGAGCGTCTTGGGGTCGCCGAGCAGCGCCGTCGCGATGCCCAGGCGCTGTCCCATGCCGAGCGAGAACTGGCCGGCGCGCTTGCCGGCGACCTCGTGCAGGCCGACGAGGTCGATCAGCTCGTGCACCCGGCGCTTCGCGATCCCGTGCGTCTGCGCGAGCGCGAGCAGGTGGTGGTAGGCGGAGCGGCCGGTGTGGACGGAGCGCGCCTCGAGCAGCGCGCCGACCTCGTGCAGCGGCGCCGGATGCTCGCGGTAGCGGCGGCCGTTGACCGTCACCTCGCCGGCGGTCGGCGCGTCGAGGCCGAGGATCAGCCGCATCGTCGTCGACTTCCCGGAGCCGTTCGGGCCGAGGAAGCCGGTCACGACTCCCGGCTCGACGGTGAAGGTGAGCCCGTCGACTGCGCGCTTGTCCCCGTAGTCCTTCGTCAGGCCCCTCGCCTCGATCACAGTACGAAGCTATCCGCCGTTCCTGGGAATCGGGTGAGAGTGCTGTAACACACTGTTCAGGGCGCAGCCCGAGCCGCGTCCGTACCCTGGAGCCATGTTCCTCTTCCAGAAGAGCGTCGTGCAGGTGAGCCCCGACGAGGCCCTGCCCGGACGCGCAGAGACGATGGTCGTGCCCGAGCGGCACGAGGTGCTGGGAACCCCGCTCGTCCCGCCGTTCCCGGACGGGCTCGAGCAGGCGGTGGTCGGGATGGGCTGCTTCTGGGGCGCCGAGCGCGTCTTCTGGCGCGCCGACGGCGTCTTCACGACCGCGGTCGGCTACGCCGGCGGCTACACGCCGAACCCGACCTACGAGGAGGTCTGCTCCGGCCGCACCGGCCACACCGAGGCGGTGCTCGTCGTCTTCGACCCGCAGACGATCTCCTACGAGGGCGTGTTGCGGCTCTTCTGGGAGAACCACGACCCGACGCAGGGAATGCGCCAGGGCAACGACGTCGGCACGCAGTACCGCTCCGCCGTCTACTGGACGAGCGAGACGCAGCGCGAGGCCGCCGAGGCGTCGCGGGCGATGTTCCAGTCCGAGCTCGCGAAGGCCGGCTACGGCGAGATCTCGACCGAGCTCGCCGCCGCGGGGCCGTTCTACTACGCCGAGCCGTACCACCAGCAGTACCTCGCCAAGAACCCGAACGGCTACTGCGGGCTGGGCGGGACCGGCGTGTCCTGCCCGGTCGGCCTGCCCGCGTAGAGCACGCTCGCCTGCGCGAGTGTGCAGGAGTGCTTCATGACGGATCAGAGTGTTCGCGGAGGCGACGAGCGGCGCGCGGAGCGAGAATCGGTGCGACAGATGGACGCCCGCGAGGATCAGACTGCCGTGAAGCGGGTGCGCCGGTGGTGGCTATCTCCTCCGCGAACGGGGATGCAGCGCCTCATCGCCCCTTACGAGTACCGCCACCTTCGTGCCTTTGGGGTCGCGCGCTTCGCCGGTGGCGGCGTCGCGGCCGCTGCGGGCATCGTCTGCCTCTCGTACAGCGCCTACGGATGGGCAGCATTCTTCCTGGTCATTGCGGCGTTGAATCTCTCGGGCGGCTCCTGGTACCTCAGCATCGCGCGCTCCCCCTCTCCCTGAGTACCAGCCGAACGGCTACTGCGGGCT
>DASZYW010000079.1:0-2265 GCA_035545195.1 Gaiellaceae bacterium | reverse complement strand
TCGCTGTCGCAGCGTTGCTTCTCCACCAGGCCGCAGCGCTCGAGGCCGTCGAGCAGTCGCGTGATCCCCGAGGCGGTGAGCAGCACCGAGCGCGCGATGTCGATCCGGCGCATCCGGTGGCCGTCGGCGTGGTAGAGCTGGACGAGCACGTCGTAGTCGCTGAGCGTGAGGCCGTGGTCGGCCTCGAGCCGCGCGGACAGCTCCCGCGTGATCGCCGCGTGGCTGCGCAGGAAGTTCAGCCAGGCCGCCATGCCGGGCTCGGCAGAAACTTGTTCGCTCAATACTTGACTCATCATGTATCTCTCGCTAGAATCGTTGACAACGCAAGTATATCCGAAGGAGCAGGACATGACAGCACTCGACACCACCATTCAGGAGTTCGCCCCGGCAGGCGTCTGGAACGCCGATCCGGTGCACTCGCACGTCGGCTTCGAGATCGTCTACGCGGGCTCGAGCCTCTTCCGTGGCTCGTTCACGGACTTCACCGCGACCCTCCAGGATCGGTCGCTGACCGGCTCCGCGAAGGTCGCGAGCGTCGACGTCAAGGACGAGCAGCTCAACGGGCACCTGCAGACGCCGGACTTCTTCGACGCGGAGCGGTTCCCCGAGCTCTCCTTCCGGTCGCAGGACCTGCGCCGGGGCGAGGACGGCGCCGTCGAGGCGAGCGGCGAGCTGACGATCAAGGGCGTCACGCAGCCCGTGACGCTGACCGGCCGCATCTCCGGCCCCGCGACCGACCCGTTCGGCCGCGAGCGGATCGGCCTCTCGCTCGAGACGACGATCGACCGCAACGAGTACGGCGTCAGCTGGAACGCGCCGAACCAGAGCGGCGGCAACTACCTCGGCGACGACGTGAAGCTGGTCGCCGAGCTGACGTTCGTGAGGGAGGCGTAACGACGGTGCGCATCCTCGCCGTCTCCGGCAGCGCGCGGGAGGGCTCGTACAACACGAGCCTCCTGCGCGTGGCGGCGGAGGCAGCCCCCGACGGCGTCGAGCTCGAGCTCTGGTCGGGGATCGGCGAGCTGCCGATCTACGACCAGGATCTCGAGGGCGACGAGGTGCCCGCGTCCGTCGCGCGCCTGCGCCGCGACTGGGCCGCGGCGGACGCGATCCTCTTCGCGACGCCGGAGTACAACGGCTCGGTCCCAGGCGGCCTGAAGAACGCGGTCGACTGGGCGTCGCGCCCGAAGGGCGACGGGGCGCTGCTGAACAAGACGGTCGCCGTCGCCGGCGCCAGTACCGGGCGGTTCGGGGCGCTCTGGGCGCAGCAGGACCTGAAGCGGATCCTCGGCATCGCCGGCGCGCGCGTCGTCGGGACCGAGCTCCCGGTCGCGCTCGCGCACGAGAAGTTCGACCACGACGGCCGCCTGCTCGATGTGGAGCTCCTCGGGCAGCTGCGCCTGCACCTCGAGGTGCTCGCCGCCGAGGCTCGGCCGCTCTCGACCGCGGCCTGAGAAGAGACGAGGGGCCGCTTTCGCGGCCCCTCGATCCGGATACCAGCTTCGTCTGGGTAGCGGCGCCTTCCTGCCTGGGCCTGGTAGTCGACCCGGGCGGCGCGATCACGCGTCGTCCCCCACGCTGGCTATGGCGATTCCCCGTAGGTCCCGGGGACAGCGCCTCTACCCGCTGGTACCTCCACTGCCCGTACTTGATGAAATCACTGCCGGACCACCTCCTTTCCGCGGTACTCGGAGAGTAGCGGAGCGAGTGGTCAGCGCAAGACGACGGAGAGTTCGAGGCCGCGGTCGAGCGGGACGGTGACGCTTTCGAGCGTCGGGTCGTTCTGGCGCGCGGCGGCGTAGAAGGCGAGCGGGTCGGGGTGTGAGGTGATGTTGTCGGCGACGAACAGCGCGCCTGGTTCGACGTTCGAGCGCGCGAGTTGGAACAGCTCCTCGTACTGCTCCTTCTCGGCGTCGATGAAGACGACGTCGAACACGTCGTCCACGCTGGGAAGGAGCTCGAGCGCGTCGCCCTCGACCAGCTCCGCCCAGTCCGCGAGTCCGGCCTCCTCGACGTTGCGGTGCCAGGCCTCGATCTTCCGCGGGTCGTTCTCGAAGGAGAGGACGCGGCCGCCGAGGTAGCGGACGCCCGCGGCGAGCCAGAGCGTCGAGTAGCCGCGCGAGCCGCCGAGCTCGAGCACCTCGCAGCCGGGCCGGCCCGAGCACAGCGCGAACAGGAAGGCGCCGCTCGACGGCGGGATCTGCAGCGAGCGCTCCTCCATCGGGAGGGCGGCGTCGCGCTCGTCGCGCTCCGTCTCCTCCTCGA
>DASZYW010000078.1:0-7613 GCA_035545195.1 Gaiellaceae bacterium | reverse complement strand
GGCGTCACGCCGCCAACCGCGCGACCGCCGGCATGCCGTGAGGAGTCGAGATCCCGAACGCCGCCTCGCGCCACTCGCCTGCCGGCGTCCACCGCCAGGCGTCGAGGGCGAGCCGCACGACTCCCTCGCGGACCGATCGGATCTCGCCGTCCGGCGCGGCGACCGCGATCCACGGGATCGCCTGGAAGGCAGGTGCGCTCGCCTCCAGGAGCACCGAGCCGTTCTCACGCCGGACCGACAGCCGCACCGGCTCCGGCTGCGAGGCGCCGAGATACCCCCGCACCGCCTCGACCGGCGAGGCGTAGCGCCAGGGAACGTCCTCGTAGCGAGAGGCGGTCGACGCGAGCAGATCCTGGAAGCTCTCGAGGCGCCCGCGGATGTCGCGGTAGTCGTGGTCGAAGGTCGAGAGGATGGCCGGCCTGCCCGAGCGGGCCCGCTCGAACGCGGCGACGACGTCCGCCTCCGCGAAGGCGTGGATGGATGTCCGGAGGTCGAGGCAGCGCGCCATCAAGCGGTGCCCGGCGCCCGGGCGGCGGAAGTCCTCCGGGTCGGGGTGGTAGAGCGACCAGTCGGCGGGCGCCGGCGCCCAGTCGACGAGCCCAGGCACGTCGATCGGCGCGCGGTTCGAGTAGTCGACCGGGAACCACGCGTCCACCCAGCGCGACGACTCCGACGACATGATCGTGCCGCCGGCCCGGTAGCAGGACGGGAACCAGTCGCGCTCGAAGAGCTGGCGAGAGACGATCCGGTCGAACTCGTCGCTCGAGCCCCAGTCGGCGCTCCACTCGTTGCCGATCCCGCTCGCGGGAGGCTGGTGGTAGTGCCAGCACTGCTCGTCGCCGAGCGCCGCGAGGTCGTCGCCCCAGCGAGCGAGGTAGTGGTCGCGGATCGCGTGGTAGCCGAACG
Source organism: Gaiellaceae bacterium (assembly GCA_035545195.1). Classification (GTDB taxonomy): domain Bacteria; phylum Actinomycetota; class Thermoleophilia; order Gaiellales; family Gaiellaceae; genus Palsa-739. The sequence goes on along the minus strand of DASZYW010000078.1, from coordinate 6,707 downwards.
CCCGGCCGCGCGGGTTCGTCCGGAAGCCTGTCCACGTGAGGAAGAACCAGCCGATCCGGAGCCCGCCGCCCGCGCTGTCGGGCACCCGGCGCCGGAACTCGGGGTCGAAGAGCTTGTCCATCGCGGCGTCGACGCGCTCCCAGTCGGCGAGGAGCTCGGGATCGCCGGGGTCGGCGCAAGGCCCCTCCGTATCCATGCAGACGACGACGGAGACCTCGGCCACGGCGCGAGGATAGCCGCGGTCAGGAACGCGCCCGGAGGCAGATCCGGTAGCCGAGCAGCTCGACGCGGGCGCCGGCGGCGCGCTCCAGCAGGCGCAGGCCGGGATAGAAGCCGGGCCGGCGCAGGTCGAGCTCGACAGCGAAGCCCGCGGTCTCGAGCTCGCGCCGCAGCTCGGGGCCGGTGCGCAGGCCGATGTGGGTCGGGTTCTGCTCCAGGATCAGGTTGCGGGCCTTCAGCCGCTCGACCAGGTGGAGCGGGTTCGGCGTGTGGATCGAGAGCGTCCCGCCTGGCACGAGCACGCGGTGGAGCTCCGCGAGCGCGGCGCGCAGCGTCGCGTCGTCGAGGTGCTCGGTCACGTCTGCGGCGACCGCCTTGTCGAAGCTCCCGTCCGCGAACGGCAACGCCGCGGCGTCCGCGGCCTCGAAGCGTAGGCCGGGGAAGCGCTCGCGCGCGCGGGCGACGCCGGCCTCGGAGGCGTCGACGCCCACGACCTCGCAGCCGAAGGTCGAGAGGAAGTGCGTGACCGCGCCCGCCGCGCTGCCGACGTCGAGGATCCGGTCGCCCGGCCGCGGGTCGACGAGCAGGCGGACGTTCTCGAGCCGCATCCGCGTCCACGCCGTCTGCCGCTCGTACTCCGACGCCATCGCCTCCTGGAAGGCGTCGTCGTAGTCGTCCGCGGCGCCCGTCCTGATCCACGCCAGCTTCAAGGGGCCAGCCTCATCGCGCGAGCGCTCGCTCGTAGACGGCGAGCGTCCGGTCAATCACCGGCTCCCAGCCGAAGCGCTCGCGCGCACGGCAGCGCGCCTCGGCGCCGAGCCGCTCGCGCAGCTCCGCGTCGCCGAGCAGCCGCTCGACGGCGGCGCGCATCCCCGAAGCGTCGCGCGGCTCGACCAGGAGCCCCGTCTCGCCGTCGGCGACGAGCTCGAGCAAGGCGCCGCCGCGCGCCGCGACGACCGGCCGCCCGAACGCCATCGCCTCCGCGACGGCGAGCCCGAACCCCTCGCGCTCGCAGGGCGCGACGACGACGGTCGCGCGCGCGAGCAGGCGCTCCACCTCGGCGTGTGGGACGGCGCCGAGCGCGTCCGGGACGAGGTGCGCGAGCGGCCCGTCGCCGGCGACGACGAGGTTCAGGTCGCCGACCGCCGCCACGAGCGTCTCGATGTTCTTCTCCGGCGAGAGGCGGCCGACGTAGAGCACCTCGGCAGGCTCGGCCGGCGCACCGACCTCGTCGGGGATCCGCACCCCGTTCGGGATCACCACCGCGTCGACCCCGGCCGCCCGCACCGCGGCCGCGACCGTCTCGGAGACGCAGATCACGCCGCCCGCGCGGCGCAGCAGCGCCCGCACTAGCCGCGGCCGGCGCCGCGCCAGCTCGACGTCGGAGAAGCGTCCGGCCGAGCCGGAGCCGTGCAGCGTGACGACGAACGGCTTCCCCGCGAAGCGCGCCACCGCGGCGGTCAGCAGCCAGTGCGCGTGCACGAGATCCGCGCCGCGCGCTGCGCGGCGCACGGCGAGCCACATCGAGAGGAGCAGCAGCGGCGCCGCCCACGGCCGCCGCCTCAGGTTCGCCGCCATCCCGCCGCCGTACGCGAGCCCGAAGTCGCGGTAGACGCCCGGAGAGACGACCTCCACCTCGACGCCGCGCTCGCGCAGCCGCTCGACCGCGTCCGCGACGAACCGGCCCGCGAACTCGCTCTCGGTCCGCGGCCACGAGGTGGTGAGGACGACGACCTTCAGCGCCGCCTCGCGAACACGACCGGCAGGGCGAGCGCGAAGGCCAGGAAGGCGTAGAAGTAATAGAACTGCATCGTCAGGTAGAAGAAGTTGGCGGCGATCGTGCCGGTCAGGGCCGCCGTCGTCCCCCACGCCAGCGGCCGCACGCGCGGCCCCCACGCCTCGCCGGCCGAGTCCAGCAGCCGCCCGAGCGCCCGCGCCGCGTGCAGCCGCACGTAGACGTAGCGCATGAACACGGCCCAGAGCAGCAGCCCGACCAACCCCGACTCGACCACGACCGCGACCCAGTACGAGTGCGCGCCGAAGTTCGTCTTCCCGGTCACGAACTCGTAGTAGACCGAGAAGTTGTTCAGCCCCAGCCCGAGCAGCGGGTGCAGGTGCAGCACCTTCGGGATGAAGTCGTAGACGGCGAAGTGGACCGAGGTCGAGCTGCCGCCGGTCTGTGTCCGCGACGAGATCACGCGCGAGAAGAAGCTCCAGCGCGAGTAGAGGACGAAGGCCAGCACGACTCCGAGCCCGGCGAGCGGATAGAGCAGCGCCCGCGACCGGACGAAGCGCCGGTACGGGAGCGCCAGCACGAGCACGCCGACGCCGAGCCCGAGCAGGCCGCTGCGCGAGAGCGTCGCCAGCTCGACGAGCAGCAGGAACGCGAGGACGACGGCCAGCGGCACCCGCAGCCGGTGCCCGCGCTCGAGCCGGAGGTAGACCGGCGTCAGCATCAGCAGCGGCACGCAGAGCATCACGCCGAGGTGGTTCGGATCTCCCGTGAGCGCGTTCGGCCGGTAGATGTTCTGGCCGTTGACCGCGCCGTAGATGTTGATCGAGCTGGCGCCGCCGGTCAGCGGCGAGAGGAGCACGTGGTCGAGGTTCAGGCCGGCCTTGGCGAGCACGAGCTGCGCGATCCCGTAGAGCGCGTTGGCGACGAAACCCGCGGTGAACCAGCCGAGCGCCCGCCAGTAGAACCGCTGCCCGCGCGCGCTCAGCCAGCCGATCGCCGCGATCAGGAAGAGGAAGTGGATCAGGAACTTGACCATCCCCTTCGTGAACTGGTCGAGCCCCTGCTTGTTGTCCACGTCGAAGAAGCCGCCGAGGTAGACGAGCAGGAAGAGCGCGAAGAAGCCGACCACGATCGCGCTCGTCCGCGGCAGCGGCCGGCGCTCGAGCACCACGTACGCGACGAGCCAGAGGATGGTCAGGACGTCGGCGATCCCGACCTGCCCCGCCAGGTTCCAGTGCACCTTCTCGAACGTGGCGCAGAAGAGGACGGCGAAGAAGAGGCCGTCGAGCAGCCGCTCCTGGGCGCGCGGGATCGCGCGCGGCGCGACCGCGGCGGCCGCGACGGCGCTCACGCGAGGCTCCTGAGCAGGTCGGCGAGCTCCTCGACGCGGCGGCCGCGCGACAGCTTCTCGCGCCACTCCGGCGAGAGCGGCGTCCCCTCGAGCTTCCCGTCGCGCCAGCGGCCGTGCAGGTCGACGAGCGCGGCGCGCAGCGCGTCCACGTCGTCGGGCGCGGCGACGACGCCCGCGCCGGCGTCGCGGATCAGGTCGGCGGCGGCGCCGTCGGGCGGGACGGCGGCGAGGATCGGGCGCTCGGCGGCCAGGTACTCGAAGACCTTGCCGGAGAGGACGCCGCGGCCGCGGCCGCCGGCCTCGGGGATCAGCAGGAGCAGCGCGTCCGAGTCGCGCTGCAGCTCGAGCGAGCGCCGCCTGGAGACGTAGCCCGGCAGCTCGATCCGGTCGAGTACGCCGACCGCCTCGGCGAACTCGCGGTCCTCGGAGCGGAAGTCGCCGACGAAGCGGACGACGACGTCCTCGAGCCCGGAGTCGGCGAGCGCACGCAGGAACGGCTTCGGGTCGCGGCGCCCGTAGAACGAGCCGGCGTGCGTGAGCCGGAAGCGCTCGTCCGGATGGTGCTCGAGACCGGCGAAGTCGTCGAAGTCGCAGCCGTTCGCGATCGTCACGACCGGGCCGCGCGGCGAGAGCGCCCGCGCCTCCTCCGCGATCGCGTCGGCCGCGGCGACGATCGCGTCGGCGCGCGAGGCGACGAGCTTCGCGATCCCGCCCGCGGTCGTCTCCTTCAGGCGCACGAGCCGCGACTCGTCGCCGCGCCGCTGCGAGTGGCGCGTCAGGGAGTCGCGGAGGTCGGCGACCCACTTGGCGCCGGTCGCCTTCTGGACGGCGGCGCCGACGAGGTGCAGCGAGCCGGGCGGCGAGGTGGTCAGGACGACGTCGATCTCCTCCCGCCGTGCGAGCCGGATCGCGGCGGGGATCGCCAGCGTGCTCCACGGCACGTTCTCGTCCGGCACGAGCAGCCGCCGCCCGAGCAGCGCCGCCTGCGTCCCGACGCGCGCGAGGCCCTCCTTGCCGTGGAGCCGCTCGGCGGGCTTGTCGCCGCGCGGCCCGACGTAGCGGACGCGGTGCACCCACGCCTGCGTCGGCACCGGCAGCTCGGAGTCGCGGTGCATCAGCCCCGGGTCGTCCGGCGCGAGCACGTGCGTCTCGATCCCGAACGCGGGCAGCTGGCTCGCGAACTTGAGCGGGCGCTGGACGCCACCGCCTCCCGCCGGCGGGAAGTAGAGCGTCACGAGCAGGAGCTTCACGCCGGCGAAGGCTAGTGGTGCGCGGGCGGGAGCCGGAAGACGACGAAGCGGTCGTCCGCGTAGACGGGCCGGAGCCCGGTCGCCTCGACCCGCCCCACCTTCTCCCGCCGCCTCAGCACGAGCCAGCCCGCGCCCCAGCGCCGCGGGATGGCGAGGCCGTCCGGATTTGCGAAGAAGCGGAGCACGGCCGACCGGCGCAGGCGCACGCGGTTGGGGTGCGTGTTGGCGACGTGGGCCGGCGGCTCGGCGACGACGTAGACGGGAGCGAACGCCGTCGCGCGGTAGCTCGTCTCCAGGTCGCCGAAGACAATCGAGCGCGCGGGCACGTCGTGCTGCAGGAAATGGACGAGCCCGGGCGTCAGCGCGTACGCGTCGTGCGGCGTCCGGGGCGTCCATTCCGAGAAGCCGTGCACCGCGACCGGGAGGACGAACAGCGCCGCCGCCGCGAGCGCCGTCCACGCGCCGCGCTCGTCGCCGGTCCGCTGGCTCCGTCTCGTCCACGCGAGCGCGGTGCCGAGCACGAGCGCCGCGAGCCCACCCCAGAGCGCGATCCACGCCGCGATCCCGGGGCCGTTGTGCGGCGTCCGCAGCCCGTAGTCGCCGGGGAAGGCGAGCTGGAGCGCGATCCCCGCGGCGAGCGCAAGCGGCAGCACGAACAGGCGCAGCCGCCGCGCGAGCACCGCGGCGCCGCCCGCGAAGGCGATCGCGGAGGGGACGAAGCCGGCGAGCCGGCGCGACTGCGAGAGCGAGACGGCGTCCGAGAAGTGCGGGAACGCGAGCGCCCACAGCTCGAGCCCGAGCACGGCGACCGCGCCGCCGAGGACGAGCGCGCTCCAGCGCCTCTGTCGCGCGAGCACGGCGAGCGGCACGAGCACGAGCGCAGCGACCGCGATCGAGCCCGACCGCGCGATCACCTCTGGGGCGAGGTGGTAGCTGTGGAGCGAGTCGACGACGAGGTCTCCCCGGTAGTGGTCGAGGCTCTTCGCGAGCGCCTTCGGGCCAGGCGAGACCGCGATCGTCTGGCGGACGATCGGGCGCAGCCAGAGGAAGACGAGCGCCATCGGGATCCCGTACGCGACGAGCGCGACGACGCCGCGGACGAGGTCGGCGCCGCGCGCGAGCAGCGCCCGCGCGACGACGAACGCGGCGAGCAGGATCGCGAGGAAGAGCGCGTAGGTCGGGTGGACGAACGCGAGGTCGAGCGACGCCGCGGCGAGCGTCAGCGCGAGCGGCGGGGTCGGCGCGCGCAGGAACGCGAAGAAGAACGCGATCGCGGCCGGGACGACGAGCTGCCGCGTCGCGGTCGCCGGCAGCGCGAGCAGGGCGTAGGAGCCGCCGTGGCCGGGCGCGAGCGCGATCAGCGCCGCCTGCGCGAGCATCGCCGCCAGCCCGAGCGCGGTGGAGCGGAAGACCGCCACGCCCAACTCGTAGGCGACGAGCAGCGCGGCCGGGACGAGGATGCTCGACTCGTGGACGATCACGCCCGTCGGGTCGACGTCGGCGAGCCGCGCGACGAGCGCGAGCCAGCCGTGCCAGAGCGGAAAGGCGTAGCCCGGGTGGAGGCCGCCGTGCGCGAACTCGCCGATCGCGTGGAGGGAGAGCGAGTGCAGCTCGACGAGCTTGCGCACCCGCCCGAGGTGGAACGGCTCGTCACCGACGACGGCGCTCTCGACGAACCAGATCGCGCCCCCGAGCGCGAGGCCGGCGAGCGCGACGGGGCCGCGCAGGCGCAGCTCCTCGGCCGGCCCGTTCGCCGGCGCGAACCGGCGCCAGAGGAGCGCGACGGCGCCTGCGGAGAGCAGGAGCGCGAGCGCGAGGTCGATCGAGCCGCCGGCGGCGAAGGTGATCGCGAGCGCGCCTGCCACGAGCGCGAGCGACCACGTGATCGTCGCCGAGGTTCCCCGCTGCCCGAGTGCCCGCGCGACGACGCGGCCCGGCAGGAGCACGAGCAGCGTCGCCGCGAGCAGCCGCAGCCAGAGGCCGAAGCCGTACGCCGGCAGCGCGCGCGAGATCGCGAAGAGGACGAGCGTCGCCGGCAGCGACGGCGACAGCCGCGCCCTCATCCCCGCCTCCGGCGCAGCGCCTCCCACGCCACGATCCCCGCCCCGGGGAGCGAGACCGCGACGGTGACGACGAAGAAGAGGAAGCCGGT
>DASZYW010000077.1:0-6126 GCA_035545195.1 Gaiellaceae bacterium | reverse complement strand
GCGCGAAGCGCGCGCCGTCCTCGACCCCGTAGTCGTGGCCGAAGTAGTGCCCGATCGCGTTCAGCGCCGTGCCCACCTCCTCGTCCGAGGTGCACGGCCGGACCTCGATCTGCATGGGCCCTACGCTATGCGTTCGAGCGGCGCGTACTCGAGCATCAGCCGCCGCTCGCTTCCGTCCTCGAACCGGACCGTCACCTCGCCGCCCGCCTCGATGCGCGTGACGATGCCCGTCCCGAGCGTCGAGTGCCGCACCGTGTCACCGGTGGACAGGTCCGGGATATCCGCGCGCGGAGCGACCGGACGCGAGAACGACGACGAGGCGCCATAGCTCGACCACGACGCCGGCTGCAGCCGCTCGCGCTCGACCCCGAGGTGCGGCAGCTCGTCGAGGAACCGCGACGGCAGGTTCGCATCGGCGCGGCCGTAGAGCGTCCGTCGCATCGCGTGCGTGAGCGTGAGCCGCTCCTTCGCCCGCGTCATGCCCACGTAGCAGAGGCGCCGCTCTTCCTCGAGCGAGTTCTCCTCGATCGAGCGCGAGTGCGGAAAGATCCCCTCCTCCATCCCGAGCATGAACACCGCGCGGAACTCGAGGCCTTTCGCGTTGTGCAGGGTCATCAGCGTCACCTGGCCGCCCTCGCCGTCCTCGGCGCCGCGCAGCGCGTCCTGGTCGGAGTAGAGGGAGATCTCCTGCAGGAAGCTCGACAGGCTCGGCTCATCGGCCGCCTGCTGGTACTCCCGCGCGACGCCGACCAACTCCTCGAGGTTCTCGATGCGGCCGCGCGCCTCGATCGTCCGCTCGGCCTCGAGCGCCTCGAAGTACCCCGTCCGGTCGAGGACCGCTTCGACCAGGTCGGGGACGGTCGAGTCGGTCGCCGTCGCCATCAGCGTCTCGAGGACCGACCGGAACGCGTTCACCGCCTTGACCGCCGCCGCGCCGAGCCCTGCCGCCTCGGGCGAGCGGAGCGCGTCCCAGAGCGTGATCCCGAGCCCATCGGCGTAGGCGACGAGACGGTTCAGGGAGGTGTCGCCGAGGCCGCGCCGCGGCTTGTTCGCGATCCGCAGGAGGCTGACGGCGTCGTAGGGGTTGTCGATCGCCTGGAGGTACGCCACGGCGTCCTTGATCTCGGCGCGCTCGTAGAAGCGCGGGCCGCCGATCACCTGGTACGCGATCCCCTGCCGGACGAGGACGTCCTCCAGCACGCGGCTCTGCGCGTTCGTGCGGTAGACGACGGCGACCTCGCCCGCGGAGTAGCCGCCCTCGATCAGCCCGGCGATCTCGGCCGCGACGAAGCGCGCCTCAGCGTGCTCGTCCTCGGTCTCGACGACGTGCACGAGCTCGCCCTCGCCGAGGTCCGACCAGAGGTTCTTCTCCTTGCGCTCGCGGTTGTGCGAGATGACCTGGTTGGCGGCCTCGAGGATCGTGTTCGTCGAGCGGTAGTTCTGCTCGAGCGGGATCGTCTTCGTGTTCGGGAAGTCGCGCTCGAACTCCATGATGTTCCGAATGTCCGCGCCTCTGAAGGCGTAGATCGAGTTGTGCGTCACCAGGTCGCCGGCGACGAAGTTGTGCGTCCGCTCGACGTCGAGGTCGTAGACGGGCGCATCCAGCGCGACGCGCTCGACCCGCTCGACCGTGTCGAACTCGCCGGCGCCGGTGACCATCAGCATCCCGGGCCGGACCGCCGACGCGGGCATGAAGGGCAGCGAGTTCCGCTCCTTCCCGATCGCGCCGTCCTGGCCCGCGAGACGCGCCGTATAGCGGACGGAGACGTCGAGGACGCGCCGGATCGCGGCGACCGTCTCGGCGATCTTGCCCAGGTCGGCGTTGGCCGACTCGTAGCGCCAGCCCGACGAGCCCTTGTAGGCGGGCCTCACCGAGAGCCCGATCGACTCCAGCGCCTCCCGGCCCTCGTCGTCGTAGCCGAAGAGGCTGATCCGATGCATCGGCGTCGTCCCGCGGCAGTCGCCGCACAGGGTGACCGTGAGACGGCGGCGGATCCGGCGGCCGCCCGTCGTGGTCGCGCTGCTGAAGTGCGGATACTCGAAGATCAAGCCCTCGTCCTCGAGGAGCTCCGAACCTCCCCGCACAGTGTCGACCTCGGCGAACAGCCTGTCGAGGAGCGCCTGATCGGCGACGAGACCGCGATTCTCCGACCGGTTCGTCTTTCTGGCGACGAACGGGACCGTCGGGAGTTGGTACTTGAGCGAGAGCAGGGCCTCGGCAAAGCGCGCCTCCGCCTCGGTCTCGTGCGTGCCCACGATCCAGGCGGCATCGGCGTGCTCTCCGTTGAGTCGCACGGAGGGCCCCGCGATCGAGCGCGGTTGACCATTCGTGTACGTCCGCGAGGTGCCGACCCGGAATCCCGAGCCGGCCTTCCACATCGGATAGGTCAGATGCGCCTGCGGCGTCCTGCCGGCCTTGAATCCGGCGAAGTGGACGTGGTCGGGGGTCGAGACGATGCGGCGGCCGCCGCTCGTCGTGATCGCGACCCCTTCCTGCCGCTCGGAGCGATGCACGCGCGAGACGGAGGCTCCGCGAAAGACGCCGCTGCCGTAGCACGAGAGCACCTCGTCTCCGACCGCGACGTCCTCGATCGGCTTCCGGGTTCCGTCGGCCATCGTGACCAGCGTGCCGGCGACGAGGCACTGGTCCGGGTCCCCGACGGCCATGACGTTTCCGTGCCCCGAGGCGAGCAGCTTGAGGAGCACGTACTGCGCGTGGTTCGTGTCCTGGTACTCGTCGACCAGGATGTAGCGGAACGCCTTCGACCACTTCTCGAGCGCCTCGGGGAAGCGCTGGAGCACCTGCACGGTGAGCATCAGGAGGTCGTCGAAGTCGACGGCGTTCGAGCCGAACAGCCTCCGTTGGTAGAGGGCGTAGACGTCGGCCACCGTCTGGTCGTAGAAGCTCGCGACGCGCGCCGCGTAGTCGTCGGGGCCGATCAGCTGGTTCTTCGCGTTCGAGATCTGCGCGTGGATGCCGCGCGGCACGAACCGCTTCGGGTCGCGGTCGAGCTCCTCCAGGCACTGCTTCACGAGCCGCAGCTGGTCGGCCTGGTCGTAGATCGTGAAGTTCGAGCGGTAGCCGAGCCGCTCCGCCTCGCGGCGCAGGATGCGGCCGCAGGTCGAGTGGAAGGTGAGGATCCAGATCGCCCGCGCGACGGAGCCGAGCATCGCCTCGATGCGCTCGCGCATCTCGCCCGCGGCCTTGTTCGTGAACGTGATCGCGAGGATCTCGTTCGGCTTGGCGCCGCACGCGGCGAGCAGGTGGTGCACCCGATGCGTCAGCACGCGGGTCTTCCCGGAGCCCGCGCCGGCGATCACGAGCAGCGGCCCCTCGGTGGTCAGGACAGCCTCGCGCTGGGCGGGATTCAGGTCGGCGAGGTACGTCTCCGGGCGAGCGACTGCCACCGAGCCAGGGTACCGCCGGAGGGCGCCGCTCCCCCGCGGCGCCCTCCGACCCTCTTCGCTATTTGGTGCGACTGCGCGCCGTCGAGCGGGACGCCGACCGCGACGTGCTCTTCGACGTGCTCCGGCTGGTGCCGGCCGCCGACTTCACGGCGCTCTTCGCCCGCGCGGCCGTCCGGCTCGCGGTCCTGGTCAGGCTGCCGGCGAGATCCTTCGACTCCTTCGAGACCTCGCCCGTCGGCTGCTTCGGCAGGCCGGCCTGCTCGCGCAGCTTGGCGGCGATCTCGACGATCTCCTCCGGCGCCCAGCTCGGCGCGAAGACGTCCGGCTGCTGCGGCAGGTCGTGCGCGGGCGCGCCCGCCGGATGCGGCTCGTCCGCGATGGTCAGCTCTTCTCCGGTCTCGGGATGCGGCCCGTTGAAGACGGCCGCCACCTCGCGGAACGCGTCCTGGGAGAAGCGGTAGAGCTTGAGGTGCTCGCCGCGCTTGATGTGCGGCTGGCACTCGGGGATCTTGTCCGTCGGGATCCGCGGCGACGGGAACAGCTTCATCATGTCGCTCCCCGTCAGCCGCTCGAGCGCGCGCGCGTAGGCGACCTGGTGGACGCCGCCGCGGACGAGCAGGTAGCCGGTGAGCGCGCGGGCCGCCGGGTGCTCGACCATCTCGTAGACCTTCAGCTTGTTGTTCCGGGCGCCGGTCTCGAGGAAGAAGTTGTGGGTGAGATCCTCGATCAGGTCGCCGGACGAGAACACGTAGTCGCCGTTCCACGGGCGGCCCTGCGAGTTCTGCGGCAGCGAGGCGCGGCCGCCCGCGATGAAGTGGTGCGGGTTGATCGCGAGGCCCTTGAGGCCGGCGAGCGCGGGATCCGGCGCGCGGCCGTCGTTCGCGTTGCCCGGGTCGGTGAGCATCGTGTTGATCGTCGCGGACACGAGCTCGACGTGGCCGAACTCCTCGGTCGCGATGCTGCAGAGCAGGTCGTAGAACGGGCGGGCGCCCTGGCGCGAGCGGAAGTTGAACGACTGGAACGTGTAGTTCAGCCACGTCGACATCTCGCCGAACTTGCCTCCCAGGAGCTCCTGCACCGCGGCGGCGCCGGCAGGGTCGGGCTCGGACGGAGGCGGCAGCTGCGTCTGCAGCCGGTCGATACGCAAGATCATGAAGGACCCCCTTCGGACGGTGACGGACTCGCTGTCGTCTACCGCACGACGGGTTCCTGAAACGCAGGCTCGCGGGGCAGCTCGACCGAGAACGTCGTGCCCGCCCCGGCGCCCGAGTGAACGCGGAGCTCCCCGCCCATCCGCCGCACGAGCTCGCGGCTGATGTAGAGCCCGAGACCGCTGCCCCCGACGCCCCGGCGCATCTCGGGGTCGAGCCGAAAGAACTTCTCGAAGATCCGCTCGTGCGCGTCTCGAGGGATGCCGATGCCGCGGTCTGCAACCTCGATCACCGCCGTCCCCGGCCGGGCCTGCAGCCGGAGGGAGATCTCGCCCCCGCCGGGCGAGTACTTGATCGCGTTGTCGAGCAGATTGACGATCACCTGCCGGAGCCTCGCGCCGTCGCAGGCGACGACGATCTCCTCCGGCGCGTCGAGGCGAAGCTCGAGCCCCGGCGGGGACTGCAGGCTGGCCGCGGCCACGGCGCTCTCGCAGAGCTCCCGGAGCGCGCACGGCTCGCTGCGCACCCGCACTTCGCCGCGGTCGACCTCCGCCGAGACGAGGATCTGCTCGACGATCTCCTTCAGCCGCTCCGACTCGCTCTCGATCATCGTCAGCAGCTGCTGGTCGAGTGCCTGGTCGGTTGCCCGGTCCGCTCGCAGCAGGGTTCGGACCGCGCCGTACACCGCCGCGAGCGGTGTCCGCAGCTCGTGCGATGCGGTGGCGAGAAACTCGCTGCGGGTGCGCTCGAGCTGCCGGGCCTCCGTCGTGTCCTGGAGGACGAGCACCCGGCCCTCGGCGAACCGGCTCTCGCGCGCGGCCAGCCAGCGCTCGCTTCCGTCTCGTGCGATCGGGGTCGCGGTCAGCGGCGCCTCGGTCGCGAGCAGCTCCTCGACGGCCGGCAGCTCCGGCAGCAGCTCCGGCAGCGGGCGGCCGAGCGCGTCGTCCTCGGCCACCCCGAGCAGGCGCGTCGCCGCGGGATTCCAGTAGCGGACGAGCCCGTCCGGGTCGAGGAGGATGACCGCGTCCTCGACGTGGGCGAGCGAACGGGAGGCGCGATCGCCGCGCTCCGCCGCGGCCCGCAGGCTGCGTTCCACGTCGTACAGCGACCAGATCCTCCGCGGCACGGAGAGGAGCAGCCACAGCGCGATGGCGATCGCGCCGGCGCCGGCCGCTGCAGCGAGCACGAGTGTCGTCCAGAGCGTCCGGCGCTCGCTCTTCTGTGCGTCCGCGACGATCACATTCGAGCGTGCGAGCAGCCGGGTGGAGATCCGGCGATAGCGGTCGAAGGGCGCCTTGCCTGCGAGCACGTTCTGCTGGGCCTTCGCCTGCCCCGCCTCGCCGCTGCGAACGAGCGCGATCTGGCGTGCGTAGAACCGGTCGAGGTCGCCGGTCACCGCTCGCGCCGCGGCGACGTCGGCGGCGATCTCCGGCCGCCGGCCGGCGAGGCGGTCGAGGTTGTCGAGATCCTGCGCCACGAGCGGGCGCGCCTCGTTGTACGGCTGCAGGCTGGAGGCCTCGCCGCTGATCACGTAGCCGCGGATGCCCGTCTCCTCGTCGAGCATCTG
>DASZYW010000076.1:0-2537 GCA_035545195.1 Gaiellaceae bacterium | reverse complement strand
CCTCTCGCGGGAGGATCGCGAGGAGGAGATGCGCCGCTACGCGAGCGCGGTGACGTAGACCTTGCGCTCGCGCGGCCCGTCGAACTCGCAGAAGAAGATGCCCTGGTAGGTGCCGAGCGCGAGCGCGCCGTCCCGGAGCGGGATCAGGACCTGCGGGGCGGACGTGAGCGACGCGCGCGCGTGCGAGGCGGCGTTCGGGCCGTCCTCGTCCTCGTGGCGCCAGTCCCAGCCGGAGCCGACGACCTTCTGGAAGGCGTCTTCGAGGTCGGTCACGAGCTCGGGGTCGATCCGCTCGTTGATCGCGACGCCGGCGGTCGTGTGCGGGACGTAGACGAGGACCGCGGAGCCCTCCGCGCCGTCGAGAGCCGCCTTCACCTGGTCGGTGATCTCGACCAGCTGGGTCTTCCGCTCGGTGCTGAGGGCGATCTCGCGCACGGCGTCTATCGTAAGTGGCTCGATGGGCGAGCCGCTCAGCCAACGGCAGCTCGACGCGCTGAGCGCGGACGCCGACCGTTTCATCGCGGAGCTCGATGAGGAGGCGTACCTCCACTTCGCCGGGATCAAGGAGACGTACGACCTCGTCCCGATCTACGAGCGCCACGAGGAGCTGACGAAGCTCGAGACAGCGCTCTCGGTCGGCGCCTCGGTCGACGGCGTGCGCCGCGTGCGCGAGCTCTGGCAGTTCGTCTGCGAGGGCTACCTCGGGAACTTCGTCCGCGAGGAGTCCGAGCGCGTCGCCGAGCTCGAGGCGAACCTGAAGGCGACGGTCGACGACGAGGAGATCCCGTTCCGGATGCTCCGGCCGCGGCTGATGAACGAGGACGACCGCGCGACCCGGCAGCGGCTCGAGCAGGCCCGCAACGAGCTGACCGAGGAGCACCTCAACCCGCTCTACGTCCACGCGGCCGGCGTCGTCAGCCGCGAGACCGTGCGCCTCGGCGCACCGACGTACACCGACCTCTACCGCGGCTTCGGCCTCGACCTCGACGGCCTGGCCGCCCAGTGCCGCTCGTTCCTCGACTCGACCGAGCGGCTGTGGGAGGAGGCGGGCGACCGGCTCTTCCGGACGCGCACCGGCATCGGGCTGGACGAGGCGGAGCGATGGGACGTCGGGCGCGTCTTCCGCGGCGTCGGCTGGGACTCCGCGTTCCCGGCCGACCGGATGGTGCCCGCGCTCGAGGCGACGCTCGGGGAGCTCGGAATCGACCTGCGCGCGCAGCGGAACGTCCAGCTCGACCTCGAGGACCGGCCGAGCAAGGACCCGCGCGCGTTCTGCGTCCCGATCGAGATCCCGGAGCGCGTGATCCTCGTGATCAAGCCGCAGGGCGGCCCGGACGACTGGCGCGCGCTCTTCCACGAGGCCGGCCACACCGAGCACTTCGCCCACACCGCGGCCTCGCTCGCGATGGAGGAGAAACGGCTCGGCGACAACGCCGTCACCGAGGGCTGGGCGATGCTGCTCGAGCACCTGACCTTCGACCCGGTCTGGCTGGAGCGGCGCCTCGACTTCCCCCGGCCCTACGACTTCTCGGCGGAGGGCGCGACGCAGCTGCTCTGGGTCGTGCGCCGCTACTGCGCCAAGCTCCTCTACGAGCTGGAGCTGCACGCCGCGCCCGACCCGACCGCGCTGCGCCCGCGCTACGTCGAGCTGCTCGCGGACGCGCTCAAGGTCTCCCCGAGCGACACCGACTACCTCGCCGACGTCGACGACGGCTTCTACGCCTCCGAGTACCTGCGCGCCTGGGCGTTCGAGGCGCAGCTGCGCTCCTACCTGCGCGAGACGTTCGGGAACGCGTGGTTCGCGCGGCGCGACGCCGGCTCGCTGCTGCGCGAGCTCTGGGCGGAGGGCCAGAAGCACACCGCCGACGAGCTGCTCAAAGAGGTGAGCGGCGACCGCCTCGAGCTCGAAGCGGTCGCCGATCGGGTTCGCGAGGCCTTGGCCTCGGCGTAGGGGACAAGGACACCGGGACAGGTTCGTTTCTCGCTACGGCGCGAACCTGTCCCGGTGACTGCTTACTTCGCGGTGCCCTCGATCGTCTTCGGGCCGGCGAGCCCGGAGATCTCGATCTTGCGCGGCTTCGGCTGCTCGGGCTTGCGGACGTGCACCTCGAGCACGCCGTGCTCGTAGTGCGCCGAGATGTCCTCGTCCTTGACGCCCTGCGGCAGGCCGATCGTGCGCGTGAAGGTTCCGAAGCGGCGCTCGAAGCGGAAGTAGCGCCCCTCCTCGACCTTCTGCTCGCGTGCGCGCTCGGCGGTGACCGTCAGCGCGCCCTCGTCGAGCTCGACCGAGACCTTGTCCTCGGGGATGCCGGGCAGGTCGAACGCGTACACGACCTCGTCCTCGGTCTCCCAGACGTCGGCGGTGGGGATCCAGCTCTGCGTCTCGCGGCCGTTCCCCTCCAGCAGGCCGTTCATGAACCGGCTCATCTCGTTCTGGAGCGAAGCCAGCTCGCGGAACGGCTCCCAGCGAACAAGCGTGGCCATCTGTTGCCTCCTTGCGTGGTACATGATTCGATCACCAGGATAAAACCTGAGCG
>DASZYW010000075.1:0-4308 GCA_035545195.1 Gaiellaceae bacterium | reverse complement strand
CTCGAGCAGGCTGCGCACCGTCCCGAAGCGCGAAGGCTTGACGTTGAGCCACCGCGGGGCGAGCGGCAGCCCGTCGAGATCCGCGAGCGAATGGACGGGCGCGTCGAAGCTGAGCCTGTCCTCGGCGCCGGCGAGCGCCTCGCGGCAGTCGTCCTCGAGCCACGCGTCCTCGATCACGACGTCCGGCATCGCCTCGGCGAGCGCGCGGTAGAGCTCGGGATCCGGAGCGAGGTCGACGCTGGTGCCGCGGTAGTAGGCCTTGAGGTCGACCACGCGCACGCGGTCGAGCCCGGCGAGCCGCTCCATGAGGTCGCGGTCCCAGTCGGCCTCCGCGTCGAGCTTGAACTCCATCGCCGGAGCGACCTCGAGCCAGGGCTCGATCCGCGAGCGCGTCGAGACGACGAAGCGCACGGGCCGCTCCTCCCGTCCGAACGCCTCGCCGAAGCCGACTCCCGCCTGGCGCAGGGCGAGGTCGAGCGCCGCGCTCTCGAACGCCCACCGCCGGTACCCCTCCGCGAGCAGCTCCGCCTCCTCCAGCCACGCGGAGAAGGAGCCGAGCGTCCAGTTACCGCGCACGCCGAGGCCGGCCGGGACGCCGTCGTGGAGCGAGGCGTCGTAGGTGACGTCCTCCCCCACGCCCAGCTCGCCCGCCCCTGCGAGCTCGACGACGGTCGTGACGCGCGCCCAGCCGCTGCCGGTCTCGAGTTCGCGCCGCGAGAGCGTATAGCCGTCGAGCCGGAGGGGCAGGCCGGCGAGCGAATCCCAGAGCGCCATACTGGCGAGGATATGAGGCGCGCCGCAGTCTGTGCAGCTCTGCTCACGCTGGCGACCGCCGGCCCGGCCGCCGCGGCCCTGCCGGCGCACGGCAAGCTCGTCCCCGGCAGGTCGCTCGGCGGCGTCCGCCTCGGTGAGCCGGCGGCGCAGGTCACGCGCACGCTCGGCTCGTTTCGCGGCGTCTGTCGCGGCTGCGCGACGACCACCTGGTACTTCACCTACAAGCCGTTCGACCAGCACGGCCTCGCGGTGGAGCTGACCCACGGACGCGTCTCCGGCCTCTTCACCCTGTGGCAGCCCGACAGCTGGACGGGACCGAACGGGATCGTCCTCGGCGCCTTCGAAGGCGACGCGACCTCCCGTGCCGGCTCGCTCGCGCCTGCGGCCTGCACCGGCTACACCGCGTACACCCAGGACGCGGGCGCGACGCAAACCGTCTACTACGTGGTGGACGGGAAGCTGTGGGGATTCGGACTGTTCAGGCGGGGCGCGAGCCCGTGCCGGTGACCTTCGAGGACGTGCAGGCGGCCGCCGCACGCCTGCACGGCGTGGCGCACCGTACGCCGGTGTTGACGTCGCGGACGCTCGACGAGCGTGTCGGCGGCCGCGTCTTCCTGAAGGCGGAGTGCCACCAGCGCGGCGGCGCGTTCAAGTTCCGCGGCGCGTACAACAAGATCGCCTCGCTCGCGCCGGAGACGCGGGCGCGTGGCGTGATCGCCTACTCGTCCGGGAACCACGCCCACGCGGTCGCGCTCGCGGCGGGGCTGCTCGGCTCGCACGCGACGATCGTCATGCCCGAGGACGCGCCCGCGGCGAAGGTCGATGCGACGCGTGGCTACGGCGCGGAGATCGTCCTCTACGACCGCTACCGCGAGAGCCGCGAGGAGATCGGCGCCGCGCTCGCCGCCGAGCGCGGGCTCGAGCTCGTGAAGCCGTACGACGACCCGCTCGTGATCGCGGGGCAGGGCACGGCGGCGCTGGAGTTGCTCGAGGAGGCGCCCGAGCTCGACGTCGTCGTCGCTCCCGTGAGCGGCGGCGGGCTACTCGCCGGCACGGCGATCGCGGCGACGGCGCTCCGGCCGGGCATCCGCGTCGTCGGGGTCGAGCCGGAGGCGGGGAACGACACGCAGCGGTCACTCGCGGCGGGCGAGCGGGTCAGGATCGACGTGCCGCGCACGATCGCCGACGGTCTCCAGGCGCAGGAGCCCGGCGAGCTCACCTTCCCGGTCAACCAGCGCCTCGTCGACGAGCTCGTCACGGTGAGCGACGAGGAGCTGGTCGACGCGATGGCGTTCCTGTTCGACCGGATGAAGATCGTCGCCGAACCGAGCGGCGCCGCCGGTGTCGCCGCGCTTCTCTCGGGGAAGCTGCCCGCGACCGACCTCTCGGTCGGCGTGATCGTCTCGGGAGGAAACGTCGGCGCGGCTCGCTTCGCCGAGCTGGTGCGCGGCTAGGGAAACGGCGAGTCGAGGATCACCTGCACGGAATCCCCGCGACGGACGCGGACTCCCGCCGACGGGAGCTGCGCCACGATCCTGCCGACCGGCAGCCCAGGAGTGTTGGTGGGCGAGAAGATGATCGTGTAGCTCGAGGATCTGCCGGCGGTCACGGTCGGCGAGTACGCGACCGTGGGCGTTCCGGACGGCGACACGGACTCGATCGTGAGGGTCCCCGACCGGAACGGCTTCGGGTGTACCACTGCGAGCGTCAATCCGGCGCCGGCGGCGCGGCGCGCAGCCGCAGCTTGCGAGAGCCCCACGAGATTCGGAGCGTGCGTCGAGGGCTTCGTGTGCCCGACCGCGAGGAGCGCGCCCGCGATCACGGCCGCGAGCACCACCGCGACGAGTGCGGCGAGCGCGCCGCGCGGCGTTCGGGAGGCCCCCACCACGCCTCGCTCGCGTGCCCACGCCGCGGCGAACGCCCTCGCATCCGAGCTCGCCGGTCCGAGCACGTCCTCGAGAGTCGCTCCGTCGGCAGCGGCATCGGCGAGATCCGCGGCGAGCTCGGCCGCCATGTCGTCGGCCACCGGGGAAGGCACGCGAAGCCGCTTCCACTCGCGCCGGCAGCTCTCGACGAACTCGTTCACGCCGGGGCCTCCGCGCGCTCGCCGAGGACGGCGTCGACGGAGTCCCGCGCGTCCCGCCACTCGGCCAAGCCGTCGGCGAGAGCGCTCAGACCTCTCGCCGACGCGCGGTAGTACTTCCGCGGGGGCCCACCGTTGCTCGCCTCGCGATACGTCTCGACGAGCCCTTCGCGCTCGAGCCGTCCGAGCAGTGGGTAGATCGACCCTTCGCCCACGGCGGCGAGACCGCGCTCGCGCAACCGCTTCGTCATCTCGTAGCCGTAGGCCGGCTCGTCGGCGACCGTGGCCAGCAGGCAGAGGTCGAGAACCCCGCGAAGGAGCTGACTACTCCTGCCGTTCGCCGCGCTCGCTGCCATGCACGGCAAGATACCGTCCGCTCACTTGCAATGCAAGCTACGCCGCGAGCCCGCGCAGGACGACCTCGACGAGCGTGTGCTCCGCGACCGCCATCGCGTCGTCGCCGTCGGCGCGGGTGCCGAGGACCCAGCCGGAGAGCATGGAGTCGGTCGCGCCGTAGAACATCGCCGCCGCGAACTCGGGGTCGACGTCCCTCCGGAACTCGCCGTTCGCCTGCCCGCGCTCGATGATCCGGCGGATCGAGCCGACCGGCTCGACCAGCTCGCCGATCCGCTCCTGCACCTCGGGGCTGCGCGCAATCTCGCGGACGACGACGCGCACGACGTCCGGCTCGTGGCGCCACGTCCGCAGGATGATCAGCGCGACGTGGCGCAGCTGCTCCGTCGCCGGCTCGTCCGTCTCCTCGACGGCGCGGATCCGGTCGAGCAGGACGCCCCAGTTCTCGTGGAAGACCGTCTCGAGCAGCTGGTCCTTCGACTCGAAGTAGTGGTAGAGGAGCCCGTGCGCGACACCCGCCTCCTCGGCGATGTCGCCGACTCGACTGGTGTGGAAGCCCTTCTGCGCGAACACTCGCACGGCGGCGTCGAGAATCTGCCGCCGCTTCTCCTCCACCGAAGTCGCCCGGGTCGCCAACGTCGGGGAAGGCTAGTTCATCCAGCGAGACCGAGCAGGGCCGGGAGGTCGTCCAGGCTCTCGAGCCGCGGCTCGAACTCCGGCCGCCTGCGCTCGCGGTCGAGCAGGAGCGCGCGCATGCCGACGGCGAGCGCGCCCTCGACGTCGTCCTCCACGGTGTCGCCGACCATCACCGCGTCGGCCGGCGCGACCTCGAGCAGGTCGAGCACGGCGCGGAAGATCGATGCGTGCGGCTTCGTCTTACCGTGGTGGAAGGAGCTGATGCCTGCGTCGATCTCGAGCGCGTGGTGGAGTGCGAACTCGCGGACGTCGCGCGCCGAGTTCGAGACGAGCCCGACCCGCAGGCCGGCCGCGCGCACGGCCGCCAGCGCCGGCAGGACGTCGTCGTAGAGGTCGAAGTTGTCGTGCCGCTCCCAGCCGCGGGTGATCTCGACGGCGCAGGCGTACGCGGAGTCGGCCTC
>DASZYW010000074.1:0-1547 GCA_035545195.1 Gaiellaceae bacterium | reverse complement strand
CCACAAGGCGTCGATGCTGCAGGACGTCGAGGCGCGGCGGACGACCGAGATCGACTTCCTCAACGGCGGTATCGTCCGCTTCGGGCGGGAGCACGGGGTGCCGACGCCGCTGAACGAGGCGATCTGGGCGCTCGTGAAAGGGGTGGAAGCTTCGTGGACGCAGAGCTGACGCGGCGGCACGCGAACGTGAGGGCGGCGCTGCAGGAGAGCGGCCTCGACGCCGCACTCGTCTGCGGCTCCGAGTACACCGGCTTCGAGGGCGCGGTCACGTATCTCTCCGGCTTTCAGATCGTCCACCGCTACGCCTACGTGCTGATCCCCGCCGACGGCGACCCGGCGATCGTCTTCCCCGCCGAGGCGCGCTACGTCGGCACGCACGGCGACTCGGGGATCGAGGAGCAGGTCTTCGCCGATCGGCCCGGCGAGTGGCTCGCCGACCGCCTGCGTGGCAAGCGCGTCGGCGTCTACGGGCTCGACTACGTCATGACCGTGCGCGACCACTCGGCGCTCGCCGGCGCGGCCGAGCTGGTGCCGTGGGACGTCGAGTTCGACCTCGCGCGCGCCGTCAAGTCGGACGCCGAGCTCGAGTCGGTGCGCGAGAGCGTCCGGATCAACACCGAGGGCTTCCACGCCTTCCGCGCGGCGTGGGCGCCGGGCCGCTCCGCCGCCGCCGCGCTCGCTCCCGCCGAGCAGCTCTTCGTCGAGCAGGGCTGCGGCCGGCTGACGATGAACATGGTGCTCGTCGGCGCCGAGTTCGCGATCGCGCGCGCCGACACGATCCTCGGCGAGTTCTGCATCCCGTCGCTCGAGATCGCCGGCCCCGGCGGGCACTGGGTCGAGGTCTCGCGCGCGCTCGGCACGCCGTCCGACGAGGTGAAGCGGATGCTCGAGGCCTACGAGGAGTACTACGCCGTTGCGCCGTCCGCGATGCGCCCGGGCGCCACCGCGCACGACGTCCACCGCGCCGTGTCGGCCGGCTTCACCGAGCGCGGCTACCACCTCGGCCACGTCACCGGCCACTCGATCGGGATGACGATGATCGAGCACCCGCGCATCGGCGAGGGCAACGAGACCGTGCTCGCCGAGAACATGGTCTTCTCGATGCACCCGCATGCGATCTCCGCCGATGGGCGAGAATGCCTCTACATGCAGGACACCTGGCTGGTCACGAGCGGCGGCGGCGTTCCGCTCGCCGGGCTGGAGATGCGGATCTGGTGAGCGCGCCCAACGCCGACGAGTTCGCCCCGATCCTGCCCGGGCCGGGCGCCTCGGACTACGAGCGCTACCTGCGCACCGACGAGCTGCTCTCGCTCCAGAAGGGCCCGGACGAGTGGGTGCACCGCGACGAGCTGCTCTTCCAGACCGTCCACCAGTCCTCCGAGCTCTGGCTCAAGCACGCGACCGCCGAGGTGGAGGAGGCGACGCGGCTGGTCGAGGCGCGCGACGTGGCGGCGGCGCTGCGGCTGCTCGGGCGCGCGAACCGGGCCCTGCGCTACGTCTACTCGTTCCTCGAGCACCTGGAGCTGATGTCGCCGTGGGAGTACCAG
>DASZYW010000073.1:0-2363 GCA_035545195.1 Gaiellaceae bacterium | reverse complement strand
TCGAGCTCTTCGCCGAGCGCGGGTTCGACGGCACGACCGTTGCCGACATCGCCGAGCGCGCCGGCCTGACCGAGCGCACGTTCTTTCGCCACTTCGCCGACAAGCGCGAGGTCCTCTTCGCCGACGGCGACGCGCTCGACGTCCTCGTCGGCGGCGTCGAGGGTGCGTCACCCCTCGCCGCGGCGATCGCCGGCTTCACCGCCGTCGGCGCCGTCATCCAGGGTCGGCGCGCGTTCGCGGAACAGCGGAGCACGGTGATCGCAGCGAGCCCGGAGCTTCAGGAGCGTGAGCTGATCAAGCTCGCGTCATGGGCCGACGCCGTCCGCAAGGCGCTCGTCGACCAGGGCGTCGACACCGAAGAAGCAACCCTCGCCGCCCAGGTCGCACTCGCCGTCTTCCGAAGCGCGTTCCAACGCTGGCTCGCCGGCCCGACGAACGCCGATCTCGCGCAGAGCATCCGCAAAACGGCGCGCGAGCTGCGCGCGCTCGCAGGCTGAGCTCGGCGCACATCCAATCGAGCGACCGCCGCGCGCCTCGGCCGCTGGAACGGCTTCTCGCGTCGCACTCGAGGCGCTTCACCGGAGAGGTCGGGCGCTGTCCTCCACGACGCGGGAATTGGCAACGGCCCTCGTTCGGGGCGGGTACGAACGAGGCTGCTCCGGCGCACGCAAGATGACGAGAGCAGCCGGCTTCCACACGCCGCTCGGCGGCGTCGGCAACTACGTCGTCTGGCGCTGGCCCGACGTCGAGCTCTGGGCAAAGACGAACCGTGGCGTTGAAGCCCGAACGGCGGCCGGCTCGCCCGCAGCCACTCGAGCGTGAAGAGCTGCCCACAGCAGCGTCGCGATGACCGCCGCCATCGCGGCGCACTGCTGCTGCTGGATATTCCAGACTGGAAGCGGCCTCGGAGCCGCAAGGAGCAGAAGCGCGGCAAGCACCGCCGGGCGCCGTGTGAGGCTCTCCACCGACGCGGCCGCCGGCAGGAGCAGGAGAGCGGTCGAGATGTGATGGGCGAAGCTGAAGCCTCCTACGAGCGCGAGGCCGAGTTGGCCAGCGACGGTCGCCTCGAGCCACCGTATCCCGAGCGGCGCCGATCGGCGCCAAAGCGCGAAGACGCCCAGCACGGACGCTGCGCCCGCGGCGATCCGCAGCGCATCTGTCAGGAGCCGCGGCTCGTCGCTGAGGACGCCGACCAGCGTGATGTTCACGTACTGAATGTTCCGGTAGTGCTGCTCCGACGTGAGCAACGGCACCGCCTTGGAGAAGAACCCGGCGGCCGAAGTCGCAGCGATCACGGGGATCGAGAGCACGGCCGGCACGAGCGCGGCGAAGCCGAGGAACCGCCAGCGCCGACCGACGAGCGCAAGCACGGCGGGGACCACGATCATCGGCTTGATCGCGATGGAGAGCCCGTACATCAGACCCGACGCCTTCTCCCGGCGTGCGTCGACAAGCAGTGCGCACGCGGCGACCGTCAGCGGAATGAACAAGTCGACGTTGCCGACGAGCTCCGCGCTCAGCGTCTGCTCCGACAGCGCAATCACCGTTGCGCACACCGGCACGAGCAACGGATTACCGCGGAACCGCCGAACGATCAGGAAGCACGCGACCGTGACCGTCACGAGCTGGAGCAGGATCGACAGCGACGTCGCATCCGACAGCGTGAACGCGCGGAAGGGCAGCCCGAGCAGCGCCGTCGACGGCAGATAGACGTAGCTGCCGAGGACGCCGGTGTAAAGCTGACCGCCGTGCAAGACCTTGCCCGCGGCGTCGTAGACCGCCTGGAAGTCCTCTGTGTGAATCGGGTTGCGCAGACTCGAATGCCACCGCCAGCCCACAGTGGCAGCCCACACAACCCACGCGCCGGCGAGAATCAGCTTCGACCCCTTCATCGGTCGAAGCGTAGAAGGGCGACCGCCGCGCTTCAAACACGGCGACGCCGTGGAATTGACGTCCCCCACCAGAACCAGCGTGCTCGGGTCATGCACCTAGCCCGTCAGCGACCGATACACCTCACATGACGGTGAGGCGCTGGCGAAACGCTGTACGTCCTGCAACCGAAAATGGGCGGTACTGGGCTCGAACCAGTGACCCCCAGCTTGTCGAGCTGGTGCTCTCCCAACTGAGCTAACCGCCCTGGGTCGGGCGACAGTGTAGCCGCGTCCGGCGAAGGCGCGGGGCGAGACGGAACCGCTCGTCCGCCTCGCCCGCGCTCGGCTCGGCTACGTCGGGAACGGCACCGGCGTGCGATCCTCGGCGTAGGCGGAGGCAGGCTCGAGCATCGCCCTCACGTGGTCTCGCAGCTCGGGCGTGTCCTCGTGACCGTGGACGGCCTTCGCGTGGTCGACGGCGGCGAGCAGCAC
>DASZYW010000072.1:0-4511 GCA_035545195.1 Gaiellaceae bacterium | reverse complement strand
CGGCGACGTTGCGGCGCCACGCCTCGACCTTGCGCGGATCGCGCTCGAGCGAGAGCACGCGCCCGCCGAGGTGGCGGACGCCGGCCGCGAGCCAGATCGTCGAGTAGCCGCGCGAGCCGCCGATCTCGAGCACCTCGCAGTCGGTCTGCGGCGCGACGAGCGAGAACAGGAACCGGCCCGTCGTGCGCGCGACCTGGCGCGAGCGCTCCGACTGCGGCAGGCTCGCCTCGCGCTCGGCGGCGTCCTCCTGTTCGAGGCGGGCGAGCACGGATCTGACGCGATCGTCGAGCACGTTCGGCAGCATTACAGCGTGCAGGCCGAGCTGACCGTCGAGATCGCCCGGGCGCCGGAGGAGGTCTTCGCCTACCTGACCGACGTCGCCAACGTCGGCGCCTGGCAGTCAGGCGTGCACCACGCGGAGATCGTCGGCGGCGGCGAGCCGCGCGCGGGCGCCCGGATCGCGGAGTCGCGGCACCTGCTCGGCCGCGAGCTGCACACCACGCTCGAGATCGCGGAGTTCGATCCGCCGCACGTCTTCACGCTGCGCGCGCTCGACGCCCCGATCGCGTTCACGGTGCGTCACGAGCTGGAGGCGGCGGGATCCGGGACGCGGCTGCGCGTCGTCGCGGAGGGCGATCCGGGGCTGCTCCCGGGCTTCGCCGCGGGCCTCGTCGCGCGCCGCGCCGAGAAGCAGTTCAAGAAGGACTTCGCGCGGCTGAAGTCACAGCTGGAGCGATGAGCGCTCCGCCTCGACCGCGGCGCGCACCCAGCAGTCGGCGCGGTGGTCGTTGACGACGCCGCACGCCTGCAGCGCCGCGTAGACCGTCGTCGGGCCGACGAAGCGGAAGCCCGCCGCCTTCAGTCGCTTCGAGAGCTCCCGGGAGCCCGCCGTCTCCGCGGCCCACTCGCCCGCCTGCGGGCCGTCGACGCGGTATTCCCAGACGAGCTGCGGCAGCGGCGTCCCGGCCTCGCGCAGCGCCAGCGTGCCGCGCGCGTTCGCGATCGCCGCCTCGATCTTGCCGCGGTGGCGGACGATCGCCGCGTCGCCGAGCAGCCGCTCGACGTCGCGCTCGCCGAAGCGCGCCACCCGCTCCGGGTCGAAGCCCGCGAACGCGCGCCGGAAGGCCTCGCGCTTGCGCAGGATCGTCAGCCACGAGAGCCCCGACTGGAACCCCTCGAGGCAGAAGCGCTCGTAGAGCCCGGTCTCGTCCACGACCGGTCGGCCCCACTCCTCGTCGTGGTAGCGCGCGTATTCGGGGTCGCTCGTCGGCCAGCAGCGGACGGGCTCAGGAGACGTCGACACGGATGACGCCGTCCTCGATCCGCACCGGGTACGTCTTCACCGGCTCGACCGCGGGCAGGCTCATCGGCCGGCCGGTCGCGAGGTCGAAGCCGGAGCCGTGCCGCGGGCAGATGACGCGGCAGAGATCCTCGTCCCAGTCGCCCTCGCAGAGCGGCCCGTCGTCGTGCGAGCAGCGATCCTCGATCGCGTAGAGCGTGCCGCCGCAGTTGTAGACGCCGACGTACTCCCCCGGCCCCGCGGTGACGAGCTTCGACGAGCCGGGCGGGAACTCGGCCGCCGTCGCGACGTCGAGCTCGGTCAAGAGAGCTCGAGCTCGTCCAGCCCGGCGAGCCCCTCGGGCAGCGGCGTGCCCTTGCCCTTGTGCAGCGCCATCTTCAACGTCGTCAGGCCGAGCGTCGCGCAGCGGACGCGCACCGGCGTCAGCGGCACCCCGAGCTCGTCCAGCAGCTCCTGCGTGTCCATCGTCGCGACCTCGTTCGCCGTCCGGCCGGTCACCATCTCGGTCAGCATCGAGGTCGCCGCCTGCGAGATCGCGCAGCCGCGGCCGGAGAACTTCACCTCGTCGATCGTCTCCCCGTCGTCGCCGAACGCGACGTAGATCGAGACCTCGTCGCCGCAGAGCGGGTTCTGGCCCTCCGCCTCGGCGTCCGCGTCCTCGATCGTCCCGTGCCCGCGCGGGTTCTTGTAGTGATCCAAGATGACCTCGCGGTACATCTGGTCGAAGGCGGGATCGCTCATGCGAACACCTTACGGACGGTGTGGAGGCCTGCGACGAGCTGGTCGATCTCCTCGGGGATCGTGTACAGGTAGAAGCTCGCGCGGTTCGTCGCCGCCACGCCGAGCTTCTGCATCAGCGGCTGGCAGCAGTGGTGGCCGGCGCGGATCGCGACGCCCTGCATGTCGAGGATCTGCGCCACGTCGTGCGGGTGGATCCCGTCGAGGTTGAAGGAGACGATCCCGGCGCGGCGGGCGGCGGGCGGGCCGTAGAGCCGGATCCCGGGCACCTCGGCGAGCCTGCCGAGCGCGTACGCGGCGAGCTCGTGCTCGTGCGCCTCGATCGCGTCCAGGCCGACCGCCTCCAGGTAGTCGACGGCGGCGCCGAGCCCGACCGCCTCGGCCATCGGCGCGGTCCCTGCCTCGAACTTGTGCGGCAGCTCGCCCCAGGTCGTCTTCTCGGCGCGGACCGAGCTGATCATGTGGCCGCCGGTCAGGAACGGATCCATCGCGAGCAGCAGCTCGGTCCTGCCCCAGAGCGCGCTCGCGCCGCTCGGCCCGCACATCTTGTGGCCGGAGATGGCGAGGAAGTCGACGCCGAGCGCCTGCACGTCGATCCGCGTGTGCGGCGCGCCCTGGGCGGCGTCGCAGACGTAGATCGCGCCCTGCGCGTGCGCCCACTCGACGAGCTTCGCGACCGGGTTGATCGTCCCGAGCGAGTTGGAGATCAGGCCGGTGGCGACGACCTTCACGTTCCCCTCGCGCGCGATCCCGTCGAGCGCGTCGAGCTGGAGCTCGCCGTTGTCGTCGAGCGGGATCAGCTTCAGTGTCGCGCCCGTCTTGCCGGCGATGTACTGCCACGGGACGAAGTTCGAGTGGTGCTCGAGCTCGGTGACGACGACGAGGTCGCCGGGGCCGAGGTTCGAGAGCCCCCAGGCGTAGGCGACGAGGTTGATCCCCTCGGTCGCGTTGCGGGTGAAGATCACCTCGCGCGCGTCGGGCGCGTTCAGGACCGCGCGCACCCGCTCGCGGGCATGCTCCAGCGCGGCGGTGGCGCGCTCGGCGAGCTCGTAGACGCCGCGGTGGACGTTCGCGTACGAGGTCTCGTAGAAGTGGTCCATCGCCTCCAGCACCTGGCGCGGCTTCTGCGAACTGGCGGCGGAGTCGAGGAACGCGAGCGGCTTCCCGTGGATCTCCTGCTCGAAGATCGGGAAGTCCTTGCGGAGCAGATGGGCGTCGAGCTTCGCGCCGGCGGTCACAGCCACCAGGCCATGGTACGTCCGGGCGGCGACTCACAGGCGCTTCTCAGCGACTGCAGAAACACTGATCCTCCGAGGTGTCCCGCACTTCCCGCATCGAAGCGGCCTATGCGCGGGCGCGCGGCGCGAAGCTCGCGCTCGGCGTCCTGACGTCACTCGTCTTCGGCGTCGCGTTCGTCGGAGCCCGCTCGCACGCGCCCGGCCACGCGAAGCACCGCGCGCGGCAGCTCGGGGCCCCGTCGTCCTTCGTGCGCGCGGTGCGGCGGAGCGCGCTCCAGGCCGGGAAGATCGCGCCCCCGGTCCAGCCGCCGGCGGTGGTGACGAGCACGTCGTGAGCGTCCACCGCCTCCGTGCCATGGGCTGCGAGGTCGTCGTCGCCGGCGTCGAGCCGGAGCGCGTCGCTGCCGTGCTCGAGCGCTGGGAGGCGGCGTTCAGCCTCTTCCGGGCGGAGTCGGAGCTTTCGCGGGTCAACCGCTCGCAGGCGCGCGTCGTGGTGGTCTCCGAGCTGTTCGCGAGCGCGCTCCGCGTCGCGCTCGACGCCGTGGCGGCGAGCGGCGGGCTCGTCGACCCGACGCTCGGCGTGGGCTGGGGCGACGTCTCCCTCTCGGGGCGGCTGCTCTCGCGCCCGCCCGGACGGCTGCTCGACCTGAACGGGGTCGTGAAGGCGCTCGCCGTCGACGACGCGGCAGGGCTCGTCGAGGACGGGGGCTTCGTCTCGGTGGGCGGCGACCTCGCCGTGCGTGGGGCCGTCGACGTGGGGCTGCCCGGCGGCGGCGCCGTCCGCGTCGTCGAGGGCGGGCTCGCGACGAGCGGGACCGCGTCCCGCGGCAGTCACCTGATCGACCCGCGGACCGGCCGCCCGAGCCGCTCGCGCTGGTCGCAGGTCACCGCCTCCGGAGCGAGCTGCCTGGAGGCGGACGTCGCTGCGAAGGCGGCGTACCTCCTCGACGCCGACGGTCCGGACTGGCTCGACGGCCGCGGGATGCCCGGGCGCTTCCTCGGGGAGGACGGCGAGCCCGTGCTGAACGCGAGCTGGTTCGCCGCGACTGCGGAGCGTGCCGCGTGCACCTGACCTCCAGCCCGGCGATCTGGTACGCCGCGCGGGCCTCCGGCGTCGCCGCGTACGTCGTGCTGAGCGCGGTCGTGGCGATCGGGCTCGCGCTCGGGAACAAGGCGCAGAGCAGGCGCTGGCCGCGCTTCTCGATCGAGGAGGTCCACCGCTTCGGCGGCCTGCT
>DASZYW010000071.1:0-7178 GCA_035545195.1 Gaiellaceae bacterium | reverse complement strand
CAACGGCTACGAGCCCGTGCAGCCGGCGCTCGGCAACTTCCTCTACGCCGAGGTCGGCGACGGGCGCGCGCTCTTCGAGCAGCTGCTGCGGCAGGGCGTGATCGTCCGGCCGCTCGACTCGTTCGGCGCGCCGCAGGCGATCCGCGTCAGCGTCGGCACGCCGGAGGAGATCGAGCTGTTCGCCGAGGCACTCGCTACCGTCCGCGCATGAGGCTGCGGACACAGCTGTCGCCGCTCGCGCTGCCGGGCTTCCGCTACCTGTTCTACGCGACGCTCGGCTCGAGCCTCGGCACGCTGCTCGCCGCGGTTGCGCTCGCGATCGACGTCAAGGACCGGACGAACTCCGGCTTCTGGGTCGGTGCCGTCCTCGTCGTCGAGTTCCTGCCCACGATCCTCGTCGGGCTCCTGCTCGGCCCGCTGCTCGACCGGCTGCAGCGCCGGAACCTGATGCTGGCCGCCGACGCGCTGCGCGTCGTCGTCTTCGTCGCGCTGCCGTTCGCCGGGAACGCCGCGACCGTCGTCGGGCTCGCGCTCGTCGCCGGGCTCGCGACCGGGTTCTTCCGCCCAGCGGTCTTCGCCGGCGTGCCGAACATGGTCCCGGGCGACGACCTGCCCGCCGCGAACGCGCTCCTGCAGACGGTCGAGAACGCGAGCTGGGCGTTCGGGCCGGTCGTCGGCGGGCTGCTCACCGCGGCCGCTGGTCCGTCCGCCGCGTACGGGATCAACGCCGCCTCGTTCGTCGTCTCGTTCGCGCTCCTGCTGCGCATCCAGCCCGAGTCGCTGCAGAGCGAGCGCGCGCTGACCCGCGGCCACTGGAACGACCTCGCCGACGGGTTCCGCGCGGCGCTCCGCTCCCGCTCGATGCTCGCCGTGCTCGTCGCGTGGGGGATCGCGTCGCTCGCCGTCGGCGCGACGAACGTCTCCGAGATCTTCCTCGCCAAGAACACGTTCTCGGCGGGCGACTTCGGCTACGGGCTCCTCTACGGCGCGATCGGCGGCGGCCTCGTGCTCGGCAGCTTCTGGAGCGCGCAGCTGCTCGAGCGCTACGGCGTCGCGGCCTCGTACGCGGCCGCGCTCGCGCTGATGGGCGTCGGCTACGCGGCGACCGCCGCGAGCCCGAACGTCTGGATCGGCTCGGTCGGCTGCGTCGTGGACGGGATCGGGAACGGGATCGCCGTCGCGTCGAACGCGCTGCTCGTCCAGCGCGGCGTCTTCGATGCGCTGCGCGGCCGCGCACTGACGTTCGTGATGAGCGCGACCTACCTGCTCGTCGGCGTCGGCAACGGTGTCGGCGGCGCGTTCGTCCACCATGGCGGGCCGCGCTGGATCTGGGCCGGCTCGGGCGTGACGATGCTCGTCGCCGCGTTCGCCGGGCTGACGCTCGCGCGGAACATCCGCGCCGAGGCGGCGGTCGAGCCTGCGCCCGCGACGTGAAGGGCCGCCGCGACTGGACGCGCGAGACGCTCGCCGCGGCGGTACGCGAGGGTGACCGGCGGGCGCTCGCCCGCGCGATCACGCTCGTCGAGAACGGCGACCCGCTCGCCTACGACCTGATCGCCGACGTCTACCCGGAGACCGGGAACACGTACGCGATCGGCCTCACCGGGCCACCCGGCGTCGGCAAGTCGAGCCTCCTCTCGGCGTTGATCCGGCACGTCAGAGCGCAGGAGACGAGCGTCGGCGTGATCTCGGTCGACCCGTCCAGCCCGTTCACGCACGGCGCGCTGCTCGGCGACCGGATCCGGCTCACCGACCACTTCCTCGACCCCGAGGTCTTCATCCGCTCGATGGGCACGCGCGGCCACCTCGGCGGGCTCGCGGAGGCGGCGCTGCAGGCGCTGCTCGTGCTCGACGCCGCCGGCAAGGAGCTCGTCTTCCTCGAGACCGTCGGCACCGGCCAGAGCGAGGTCGAGATCATCGGCATCGCCGACACCGTCCTGCTCGTGCTCATGCCCGGCTCCGGCGACGCCGTGCAGGCGCTGAAGGCCGGGATCATGGAGATCCCCGACGTGATCGCCGTCAACAAGATGGACCACCCGCAGGCGAAGACGATGCTGATGGACGTCCGCGCGATCCTCGCCCTCGACCGGTCGCGGGAGTGGAACCCGCCGATCGTGCTCACCGAGGCCGTACGCGGCGAGGGCGTGCCCGAGCTGTGGGAGAAGCTCGCCGCGCACCGCACGTTCCTCGAGGAGTCGGGACAGCTGGAGGAGCGCCGGCGCGCCAACCTCGCGCGCGAGGTCTTCGCGGTCGCGTCCGGCCGCGCGAAGCAGCACCTCGAGCGCGCCGTCGCCGACGACGCCGAGCTGCGGCGTCTCCTGGACGAGGTGCAGCGGCGCGAGCTCGACCCCGTCAGCGCCGTTCGGGAGATACTGGAGAAGGTCTTCCGGATCAGCGAATGAGCACGACGCGCACCGCACCAGGTCTCCCCGAGATCGAGCAGGCCCGAGCCCGTCTCGAGGGCGTCGCGCGCGTCACCCCGGTCTACCGCTCGGAGACGCTCTCGCGGCTGGCGGGCCGCGAGATCCAGCTCAAGGCCGAGAACCTCCAACGCACCGGCTCCTTCAAGATCCGCGGCGCCTACAACATCCTCTCCTCGCTCGACGCCGAGGAGCGCGCGGCCGGCGTCGTCGCGGCGAGCGCGGGCAACCACGGCCAGGCGGTCGCCTGGGCGGCGCGGGAGGTCGGTGCGGCAGCGCGGATCTTCATGCCGCAGGACTCGCCGATGGCGAAGGTCGACGCGACGCGCAGCTACGGCGCCGAGGTCGAGCTCACCGGCCCGGCGATCGAGGAGTCGCTCGAGGCGGCGCAGGACTGGGTCGCCGAGACGGGCGCGACGTTCGTCCATCCCTTCGAGGATCCGCGCGTGATCGCGGGCCAGGGGACGATCGGGCTCGAGCTCGCCGAGCAGGCGGCCGACGCCGGCACCGTCGTGATCCCGATCGGCGGCGGCGGGCTCTGCTCCGGGATCGCGCTCGCGCTGCGCGCGCTGCTCCCGAAGCTGCACCTCGTCGGCGTGCAGGCCGCGGGGACGCTGCCCGGCGGCTCCGGCTACTCGATCGCGGACGGGATCGCCGTGAAGAAGCCCGGCGAGCTGACGATGTCGATCCTGGAGGGCGTTCTCGACGAGTTCGTCTCGGTCACCGACGAGGAGATCGCCGAGGCGATGGTGCTCCTGCTCGAGCGGACGAAGCTCCTCGTCGAGGGCGCCGGCGCGGTCTCGGTCGCCGCGCTCATCTCGGGGAAGGTCGGCGGCCCCGGCTCGGCGGTCGCGCTCCTCTCCGGCGGGAACATCGACGCGGCGACGCTGATCCAGGTGATGCGGCGCGGGCTCGCGCTCAGCGACCGCTACCTCGTCCTGCGCACGCGCGTGCCGGACCGCCCGGGCGAGCTCGCGAAGCTGCTCGGGCTGCTCGCGGCCGAGCGCGTGAACGTCGTCGAGGTCGCGCACCAGCGCGAGGCGGCGGGTATCCCCGTCGCGGAGACCGGCGTCGAGCTGACCCTCCTGACCCGCGACCGCGAGCACTGCGAGCAGCTCGTCGCGCAGATGCAGGAGTGGGGCTACCCGGTCGAGCGGCTCGATTGACCCGCTGCTTCGACGAGCTGCCCGGCCTGGTCGAGGAGAAGCTCCGCGAACACGCGCGGGTCGTCCTGATCTACTACGACGCCTTCGGCTGGCGCTTCGCCGAGCGGCACGCCCACCACCCGCTCCTCGCCGCCGCGAACGTCGAGCGCTGGTCGTCGATGTTCCCGTCGACGACGACCGTCCACTCGACGACGATCCATTCCGGGCTGCCGCTCGGCGAGCACGGCCTCTACGAGTGGAACATCCTCGAGCCGCGCCTGAACCGGCTCGTCACGCCGCTCTGGTTCTGCTTCGCCGGCGACCCGCGGCCCGGGACGCTACGCGACGTCGGGCTGACCGCGTTCGACCTCTTCCCCGAGCAGACGCTCTACCAGCGGCTTCGGCCCGTCCCGAGCCACGTCTCGCTGCCGACCGGGATCGCGCGCTCGCAGACGAGCCAGGCGCTGCTGCGCGACGCGATCGTGCACGAGTTCGAGGAGAACGAGACCGGCCTGTACGAGCTGGCGGCGGCGCTCGCGGCGGAGGAGCACGCGTACGGGTCGATCTACTTCCCCGACGCCGACTCGCTCATGCACATGGTCGGCCCCGACGATCCGACGGTCCCGGAGCTGATGGAGCGGACGCTCGACGCGATCGCGGCGACGCCGTGGCCGGAGGGGACGCTCGTGCTGCTCACGGCCGACCACGGCATGGAGGGGATCGAGCCGGAGCGCTCGGTCTACGTGAACGTCGTCTGGCCGGAGCTCGGCGAGCACCTCGCGATCGGCGCCGACGGGAAGCCCCTCGCGCCCGCGGGCTCGTGCCGCGACCTCTTCCTGCACGTCCTGCCGGAGCGCCTCGACGAGGTCGCCGCGGAGCTGCGTGGGCGACTCGAGGGCGTGGCGGAGGTGCGCAAGGTCGACGACCTGCTCGCCGAGGGGCTGTTCGGGCCGAACCCGACCGAGAAGCTGACCTCGCGGCTGGCGAACCTCGTCGTCCTGCCGGAGCCGGGCGAGGCCGCGTACTGGCTCGAGCCGGGCCGCTTCGAGCAGCGCTTCCGCGGCCAGCACGGCGGGCTCTCGCCGAACGAGATGGCGATCCCGCTCGTCAGCTGGACTGCGGCCGGCGTCGGCGCGAGAGCTCAGTCGGCGACGTAGGCGCTCCAGCGCTCCTCGATCCGCCGGCTGCGCCAGAGGACGACCGACGCGGCCCAGGTGAGCACGAAGAGGCCGACGAGCACGTAGCCGATCCGTCCGAAGTCGAGGTCGGCGAGGAAGCCCCAGAAGCCGCTCTCGAGGCGGAACTTCGTCGCCGCCACCTGCAGCAGCTCGATCGTCCCGATCAGCAGCGCGACCGCGACCGAGAGGCTGGTGACGGTGATGTTGTAGTAGACCTTGCGGACCGGGTTGGAGAACGCCCAGCCGTAGGCCTGGCTCATGAACGCGCCGTCGGCGGTGTCCATCAGGCTCATGCCCGCGGCGAACAGCAGCGGCAGCGAGATCACGGCCAGGAAGGGGACGTGGTGCGTGGCGACGCCGGCGGCGAGGGCGAGCAGGCCGACCTCGGTCGCGGTGTCGAACCCGAGGCCGAAGAGGACGCCGAGCGGGTACATCTGCCACGAGTGCTCGATCCGGCGCGCGAAGCCGCCGAGGAAGCGGTTCATGAAGCCGCGGTCGAGGAGGCGCGACTCGAGCCGCGCCGTGTCGAACGATCCCCGGCGCATCTCGCGGAAGATGCGGACGACGTCGACGAGGACGAGCAGGTTGAGGATGCCGATGATCCAGAGGAACGTCGCGGAGACGCCGGCGCCGACGTAGCCGCCGTAGTTCTGGAGGACCGGGATCCTGCCGTTCACGGTCTTCGCCGCGACTGCGAGCCCGGTCGCGAGCGAGAAGACGATCGTCGAGTGCCCGAGCGAGAAGAAGAAGCCGGTGCCGAGCGAGCGCTTGCCGTCCTGGAGGAACTTCCTCGTCGTGTTGTCGATCGCCGCGATGTGGTCGGCGTCGAACGCGTGCCGCAGCCCGAACGTGTAGGCCAGCGTGCCGAGCCCCGCCAGGGCGGGGTCGCGGCGGGAGTAGAAGAGGAACAGGCCCCAGCCGGCGACGTGGAGGGCGGCCACCGCTCCTCCGAACCAGGACAACCGCAGCCACTCGGCCCGGGTCAGCGCTTCGGTCCAGCGTCTCACGG
Organism: Gaiellaceae bacterium; assembly: GCA_035545195.1. Classification (GTDB taxonomy): domain Bacteria; phylum Actinomycetota; class Thermoleophilia; order Gaiellales; family Gaiellaceae; genus Palsa-739. The sequence goes on along the minus strand of DASZYW010000071.1, from coordinate 1,426 downwards.
TTCCAATGAACCTATCCGGCGCCTGCGCTGCATCGGTGGAAGGAACGTGTGGAGCTGCGGAAAGTCCGGTCAGGCGCCGCAGCGGCGGAAGCTCGCCGTCTCGCCGCCGTGCGCGCGCCAGGTCGCGACGCCGCCGTCGAGCACCGGCCGCGCGGCCACGCCGACCGACTGGAGGACGCTCGCGGCGATCGCCGCGCGAGGGCCTGACTCGCAGATCGTGACCACAGGGCGTCCCGCGAGCAGTCCGTTCTCGGCGGCCGCGCGCGCCGTGCGGTAGGGGAGGTGGCGGCTGCCGGGGACGAAGCACTCGTCCCGCTCGTCGTTCTCGCGCACGTCGAGCAGCTCGATCTCGCCGGAGGCGAGCATCCGCTCGACGTCGTCCAGGCCGATCGGCTCGAGCGTCTCGCCGCCGCCGCCCTCCTGCCAGCCCGCGAGCTCGAGCAGGCCGACGGCGTGCAGCGCGGCGGCCGCGCGCAGCGCCTGCGCCTCGTCGGCGGCGTGGACGACGAGCGGCCGGTCGGGCAGGACGAAGGCGGCCTTCGTGCCGAAGCTGGAGCCGCCGACCGGGACGCCGACCGCGCCGGGGTGGTGGCCGGCCACGAACTCGCGCGTCGTGCGGACGTCCAGCACGCAGGCGCCGTCGGGGAGCTCGGCGAGCCGTGCGAGCGGCGGCTGCGCGCCCATGAACGGCCCGCGGTTGAGCTCGACGATCTGCTCCATGTTCGGAGGCCGCGGCGGCAGCGGGCCGGCGGCGGCCGCCATGAACTCCGCGTGGTCCTCGAGCAGCGCGTGGTTGTGCAGGCGCTCGAAGCCGATCGTCGTCGACGCCTTCGAGCTCATCGCGGCGCCGCAGAGCGAGCCCGCGACGTGGCCGGGGTAGACCTCGACGCCGTCGCCGAGCTCGACGAGCCGGCGCAGCGAGTGGAAGAGGCCCTCCGCGCCCTCCAGCGCCTCGACCGCGAGGTCGGGTCGCGCTGCGTCGCCGACGAAGAGCGAGTCGCCGGTCAGCACGAGCCACGGATCGTCGCCGCGCGAGCGGTCGATCACCGCGAACGCGCAGTGCTCGGGCCGGTGGCCCGGCGTGTGGATCGCCCGGACGGCGACGTCGCCGAGCTCGATCTCCGTTCCGTCCTCGAGCGGCTCGTGCGGGTACTCGGCTCCCGCAGCGCTGTGGACGTGCACCGGCAGCCCGTGCTCGAGCGCCAGGCGGCCGTGGCCGGAGACGTGGTCGGCGTGGGTGTGCGTCTCGAGGACCGCGACGAGGCGCACGCCGCGGCGCTCCGCCTCTTCGAGGTAGGGCTCGATCCGGTAGGCGGGGTCGACCACCGCTGCGATGCCCGCGTGCTCGTCTCCGACGAGATAGGACGCGCAGCCGAGGTCGTCGTCGACGAACTGGCGGAAGAGCACGGCGCGACGCTAGCACCGC
>DASZYW010000070.1:0-4476 GCA_035545195.1 Gaiellaceae bacterium | reverse complement strand
GGCTAGACTGATCGACCGCCAGCGGCGAGGTAGCTCAGCTGGTAGAGCACTCGGCTGAAAACCGGGGTGTCGCCGGTTCGAGTCCGGCCCTCGCCACTTCTCCGCGCGTCAGGACTTCGTGCAGTTGTAGTAGGTCGAGCGCGAGTTCGTGTTCGCGATGCAGACGTCGTGGCTGCCGAGGGCCCAGACGGTGTCCTGGCCTGCGCCGCCGACGATGCAGTCGTAGCTCCCGTGGTCGACGATCGTGTCGCTGCCGGAGCTGCCGATCAGCAGCCGGTGGGAGGTGGAGTTCGAGAAGGAGCCGCTGCCGGAGGCGAGCCCGGTGATCCCGAGCGACGCGCAGGCGTCGGGCGTGAGCGCGGCGGCGCTCGTGGCCTGCTGCGTCCGGCTCGCGTAGGAGTTGGGGACGGTGTTGCCGGCCGTGAAGGCGGTCGCAGCCGCGACCGTGATCGCGAAGATCACGAACAGGCCGCTGGCGCGGAGGGCGAGCGACTGTCCGCCCGCGTCCCGGCGCGCCGCCGGCAGAGCCGCAGGCGGTGCGGGCGGCGGAGCGTCGCTCGCGCCGGGGACGGAGGGCGCCAGCGTCGGGTTCGCGCGGAAGCAGTAGCGCCGCCCGACGTCCTCGACGGCGTAGAGGTCGCCGATACGCCGGGCCTCGCGGAGGATCGGCCGGTCGAGATGCTGTGCGAGCGTGGCGAGCTGCTCGAAGTCCGCCATCTCGACGACCTCGCCGGAGTTCGGGAGCGAGGCGACGTCGGCGATCAGGCACCCGTAGCGGAAGGCGATCCGCCGCTCGTTCGACCAGACGTCGCGGCGGCGGCGGAACTGTCCGCTGAGGCAGCCCGCAAGGCCGAGCGCGACCAGCACGAGCCCGAGCCAGCGTCCCGTCGAGTCGGCGAGGTGGTAGCGCGCGATCGTGAGGTAGTTGGCTCCGTGGACGGGGATGCTGCCGGGCGCGGCCGGGTGGAGGGCGGCGTCGAGCGCGGTCGCCGCGGACTTCGTCGGGGACTCGGCGCCAACGGGCAGCTCGGCCTGCGGCGGAGCGGGAGCGAGCACCGACGACGAGAGCGTGAAGGGCAGGGTGGGCGCGAACGTCGACGCGATGGGCCGGCCGCCGACGACGCCGGCGACCGTGACGACGGGCTCGAGCGTCACGTCGTACGCCACGCCGACGGAGCCGGACTCGACCGCGAGCTGCTGCGCCAGCGTCTGCAGGTCACGGAGGTTCTCCTTCGCGCGGACGACTGCGCGGTCGCCGGCGAACCGAACGCGGGCGTGCAGCGGGTAGGTGTGCTGCCAGCCCCCGGATGAGATCCGCGCCCGCAGGGCGATCGTCCCGTGCACCTGGTGGGCGAGCGCGCTCTCGAAGCGATAGGCGAACGAGACGTCGGCCGTCTTCGCGAGGGTGAGGTAGAGCGGCTGACCGGTGTGGATCGTCCCGTCGGGGTAGGCCGCGCTGCTCGTGACGTTCGCGCTGTAGGCGAAGGTGCCGGTGCTCTGGTACGCGCCGGCGAGGGCGACGGTCCTCCGCGCGGGCGAGAGGAACGCGACCGGGACGAGGACGAGTCCGAGGAGCAGCGCGACCGCCCCGGCGTAGAAGGCGCGGGTCTTCCGGGGCCGGTGCAGGGCACGCCGGAGCGCAACGACCGTGCCGGTGGCGCGACGCTCGCGGGGCGTCGCGCGCCGGCGCCGGCGGACCGTGCCGCCGAAGGCGCCGAAGAGCAGTGCGAAGACGGCGCCCGCGCAGACGAGAGCTGCGTGCGCCGGCTCGGCGATCCAGGCGAGCGCCCCGCCGGCGGCGGGGACGCGCAGCCAGAGCTTGCCGAGCAGGTCGCCGCGGGTGGCGTAGCCGGGGTCGACGAACGAGTTGTTGTCGCCCTTGAAGAAGTAGTGGCCGTTCTGGATCAGCAGGATCCGGTGCAGGACGGCGCGGTGGAGGACGGGGCTCTCGTAGAGGACGACGTCGCCGACCCGGTAGGTCGAGGCCGGGCGGACGAGGGCGAGGTCGCCCTTGTGGAAGCGCGGCGCCATGCTGTTGCCGACGGTGGTCGTGTAGTCGATCGGGCCGCCGAGCTGGACGGGCGCGAGGAAGAGCCAGAGGAGGGCGGCCACGGCGACGGCGATCGTGCCGCTTGCGATGGTCTTCTTCCGTGCCATGGCCGCTCCTCTCTCTCTCGCTCGCCTTACTGCGCCGCGACGACGGTGACGCTGTTGAGCAGCGCGGCCGTCAGTTGCGGCGAGGTGGTGGGGCAGGTGACCGTGGTGCCGGCGCTGTCCGTGGTGCACGCGTAGTTGTTCGGGCCGCCTGTGCTGAGCGCCGCCGAGATCTCGACCTTCCCGCTGCTGGAGCTGGGGATCGCCGGGTTGATCGTGAAGGTCAACGAGTCGATGTTGGTCGGGGTGGTCGCGTTCAGCGCGTAGTGCAGGTTCGTGACGGTGAAGCCCGAGACGGTTCCGCTCCCGGATCCGGCCGTGCCGGTCGGGACCGTGTTGGCTGCGGTGAACGCGTAGGCGCCTCCCGCAACCACCGCCGCCGCAACGCCCGTGACGAGCAGACGCCCGAGGGGCAGACGAAGCATCGGGTTGACTCCTTTCCTTGTGCGGGAACGCCCCGCGTCGGTTGCTGCTCTCAAGGTCGTCACGAAACGGCGGAGCCGCGATCCCCGACGGCGTCCGCCGCGAGTCCCGGTTGCGCTGGACCGGCGTCACCCTTTCGGGGGCCCCGCGTTTTCCGCAAAGAGCGGGAATGAGCCGGGGCGAAGGCTTGTCGCTCGTCTGGCGGAGGTTCTAGCTTCCCGCTCGAAGGCTGTTCACATTTCGAGGGGAGGGCACTGCATGTCTGCGATCGCCACGTCGCTCGAGGACAACGTCCTGGGGCGGTGGTTCCGCTTCGCCGAGCGGGGAACGACGTTCGGCCGCGACACGATGGCCGGGGTCACGACGTTCGTCGTGATGTCGTACATCATCTTTCTCAACCCGATCATCCTGACGGGTGCGACACCGAAGTTCGGCGCGCCGCTCGCGTTCTCCGCCGTGCTGACGAGCACGTGCCTCGTCGCCGGCGTGATGTCGATGCTGATGGGGTTCGCGACGAACTACGCGTACGCGATCGCGCCGGGCCTCGGCCTGAACGCGGTCGTGGCGTACGGCCTCGTCGCCAGCGGCAAGGCGAGCTTCCCGGAGGCGATGGGGCTCGTCGTGCTCGAGGGCGTCGCGATGGTCCTCCTGGCCGTCAGCGGGCTGCGCGAGGCGATCTTCAAGGCGATCCCGCTCGAGCTGAAGAAGGCGATCGCGATCGGCATCGGTCTCTTCATCGCGTTCATCGGCCTCTACAACTCGGGGATCGTCGCGTCGATCCCGGCGAACGGCACCCCGGTGCAGCTCGGCAGCTTCACGACGTGGCCGATCTTCGTCGCGATCTTCGGCATCCTCTTCACGTTCGCGATGCGGGCGATCCGCTTCAAGGGCGACCTGATCGTCGGGATCATCGGCACGACGGTGGTGGCGACGATCATCAACGCGCTCGTGAGCCATCACCGCGTCTTCGGCACGTCGGTGGCGACGTGGCCGGGCTGGCACCACCTCTACGCGGCGCCGAACTTCCATCTGCTCGGCAAGATCAGCATGCACTCGTTCTCGAGCACGCAGCTGGGCGTGATCGCCTCGCTGGTGTGGGTCTTCTCCCTGTTCCTGAGCGACTTCTTCGACTTCTCGGGAACGGCGATCGGAGTCGGCAAGCAGGCCGGCTACGTCGACAAGGACGGGAACATCCCGGAGTTCAAGAAGGCGCTGATCGTCGACGGTCTCGCGGCCGTCGCGGGCGGCGCGGCTTCCGCCTCGTCGGCGACGACGTACATCGAGTCGGGCTCGGGCGTGGCGGCCGGCGGCCGCACGGGCTGGGTCGCGGTCGTGGCGGGGCTGCTCTTCTTCCCGTTCATGTTCATCTCGCCGCTGATCGGGATGGTGCCGTCGCAGGCGACGGCGGCGGCGCTGATCGTCGTCGGCTGGCTGATGATCTCGACGCTGACCGAGATGGAGGGCGAGGCCCAGGGGAGCGGCGCTTCCAAGCTGGCCGGGATCGACTTCCACGATCTCGCCATCGGGCTCTCCGCGGCGCTCACGATCGTGGTCATGCCGTTCACGTACTCGATCACGAACGGGATCGGCTTCGGGTTCATCACGTACACGCTGATCTGCGCCGCGCGGCGCGAGTGGAAGCGGATCCACCCGGTGATGTGGGTGGTGAGCGCGGCGTTCGTCCTCTACTTCCTCGTCCCGTTCCTCCAGCAGCACGTCAGCTGGTTCGGCGGGAATCTCGGGTAGAGCGCTTTCGCAGCGAGGCCCCCGATGGCGCGAGCGTCGTCGGGGGCCTCTGGCGTCCGGACCGGTGTGACCGTGTCGCGAACTGCCGTACGCGGGACGTTACTAGACCCGGATCTCGAGCGTGGCGCCCTCTTCGACCTTCAGCAGCTCGCC
>DASZYW010000069.1:0-5890 GCA_035545195.1 Gaiellaceae bacterium | reverse complement strand
CGCGGGCGAAGCTCCCCGGGTTGGACTCGAACCAACAACCCTCCGGTTAACAGCCGGATGCTCTGCCAATTGAGCTACCGGGGATCGGCGCGGCAATTGTAGCCGCGGTCAGACGGAGCTTCGGATGCGGTCCCGCAGCTTCGAGAGCGCCTGCTGGAGGTCGACGAACTGGTCGTCAGGAGCCTCCGCGAGCTCACGTTCGAGGCGCCGCTCGCGCAGGCGCAGGAGGGATTCCTCGGCGCTCTCGCGCGTGACCTGCTCCTCGTCCCCGAGCGCGTAGATCTCGGCCAGGAGCGCCGTCAGCTCCCCGTCCGCGCCCTCCTGCCCGAGGATGTGCGCCCGCGCGCGGCGGTGCAGCTCGTCGTCGAAGTGCTCCGGCCCGAGCAGCTGGAGCTCGTCGCGCAGCTCCTCGTGCGCGGCGACGCCCGCGAGCGCGCGCCGTTCGAGCCTGCGGCCCGCGTCGAGCAGCCGCGGCGAGATCACGCCTGCCGTGCGTGCGCTGCCGCGCGCGGGCGCGAGCCCGGCCTGCGTCTCCGGCGGCAGGTCGAGCAGGTCGGCCGCGACGCGGATCGCCTCCAGGTGCTCCGGCGAGTCCGGCAGCGAGGTGAGGAAGGCGCGGATCGTCGCGAACGCGCTCTCGCGGTCGCGGGCGCGCGCGTGCTCGAGGCGGACGCGGTGCACGGGGTAGCTGACGGGCGACGCGAGCTGGCTCTGGAAGGCGGCCGGATCGTCGGCCGGGTCGGTTCCCTCGGCGAGCGGCACGACGCGGACGGTGAAGCCCTGCCGCACGGCGAGCTCCATCCCGCGCAGGGTCGCGTCCTGGCCGGCGGCGTCGGCGTCGAAGCAGAGGAAGAGCCGCTTCGTCAGCCGCTGCAGCTCCCGCAGCTGCGCCTCGGTCAGCGCGGTGCCCATCGACGCGACGACGGGGAGGAACCCGGCCTGGCGGAGCGCGATCGCGTCCGGGTTGCCCTCGACGACGACGGCACGGTCCTCCTTCGCGATCGCCTGCCGCGCGAGGTCGAGCCCGTAGAGGAGGTCGCCCTTGCGGAAGAGCTCGCCCTCGGGCGAGTTGACGTACTTCGCCTGCAGCGGGTCGTCGTCGTGGAGCTTGCGTGCCTGGAAGCCGCGGACGCGTCCGCGTGCGTCGGCGAGCGGGAAGACGATGCGGCGCTGGAAGTAGTCGTTGCCGCGCCGGTTGGCGAGCCCGACCGCGAGCAGGTCCTCCTGGGTGAAGTCGCCGCGCGCCCGGCTGACGAGCGCCGCACCGCCGGGCGCGTAGCCGAGCCGGAACTCGCGGCAGATCGCCTCGCCGAAGCCGCGCGACGCGAGGTACTCCCGCGCCGGGGCGGCCTGCTCCGACTTCCACAGCACCTGCGCGTAGAACTCGGCCGCCCGCTCGAGCAGCGCGCGCAGGCGCTCGTCCCGGGCGCGCTTGCGCTCCTGCTCGGGCGACGCCTCCTCGTACTCGAGCTCGACGCCGAAGCGGTGCGCGAGGATCTCGATCGCGCCGACGAAGTCGACCTGCTCGAGCTTCTCGACGAACGAGATCGCGTCGCCGCCCTCGCCGCAGCCGAAGCACTTGAACGTGCCGCGCGCGGGCGAGACCGTGAAGCTCGGCGTCTTCTCCTGGTGGAAGGGGCACAGCCCCTTGTAGGTGCCGCCCGCCTTGCGCAGCCGGACGTGGTCCTCGACGAGCGGCAGGATCTCCGCCGCCGCCTTGACGCGCTCGACCGACTCGTCCTTGATCCGCGCCATCAGCCGTCGTACGCGAGGGCGAAGCGGTCGGTCATCCCGGCAAGGTAGTCGGTCGCCTCCTCGAGCCCCATCCCGCGCCGGTCGACCAGGTCCTCGAAGATGTGGCGGATCGTCGCGCGCGCCGGCGCGTGGTCCTGCTGGAGGTAGACGCGCTCGAACATGAAGGAGCGCAGCGCGAGCATCGCGCCGCCGACCTCGTCGCTCTGGACGATGTCGCCGGCGAGCGCCGACTGCTCGACGAGGTCGTGGACGAGCGTGTCGATGCGCCGCGAGCCGGTGTCCCCGAGCACGGCGATCTCCTCGCGCGGCAGGTCGGCGGGCGAGAGCAGCCCCGCCCGGAGCGCGTCGTCGATGTCGTGGTTGATGTAGGCGACGCGGTCGACGATCCGGACGATCTTCCCCTCGAGCGTCTCCGGCTCGTCGTCACCGGTGTGCTTGAGGATCCCGTCGCGCACCTCCCACGTCAGGTTGAGGCCGCGACCCTCGCGCTCCAGCCGCTCGACGACGCGCAGCGAGTGCTCGTTGTGCCGGAAGCCGCGGCCGCCGCGCTCGCGCAGCACCTCGTCCAGCGCCTGCTCGCCCGCGTGCCCGAACGGCGGGTGGCCGAGGTCGTGACCCAGCCCGATCGCCTCGACGAGGTCCTCGTTCAGCCGCAGCGCCCGCCCGACGCCGCGCGCGATCCCAGCCGCCTCGAGCGTGTGCGTCAGCCGCGTGCGGAAGTGGTCGCCCTCGGGGTCGACGAAGACCTGGGTCTTGAAGCGGAGCCGGCGGAACGCCTTCGAGTGGACGATCCGGTCGCGGTCGCGCTGGAACGGCGTCCGCAGCCGGCACTCCTCCTCGGGCAGGTTCCGCCCGCGCGTCTCGTAGGAGCGCACTGCGAGCGGCGAGAGCCAGCGCTCCTCGTGCTCGCGCACGGCCTCGGCGAAGCCGTCGGCGACCTTCCCGGCGATCTCGGGCATCCGTGCCAATCTAGCCCTGGTGTCGGAAGGCGGGAAGTGGCGCAGTTAGACGATGATCGGAACGGTGCCGCCGTCGGCCGACCACGCGGCGCCGGTCACGTAGCTCGAGCGCGGCGAGCAGAGAAACGCGATCACGGCGGCGATCTCCTCCGGCTGGGCGAGCCTGCCGAGCGGACGGCCGGCCGCCACCTTCTCGAGCACCGCCTCGCGCTCGCCCTGCTGGTCGGCGAGGCCGCCGTCGCCGAGCCACGCCTCCGTCGCCGTCGGGCCTGGCGTGACCGCGTTGCAGCGAATGCCGTCCTTCGCGTAGAGGTCGGCGACGAGCCGCGAGAAGGAGAGCATCGCGGCCTTCATCACCGAGTAGTCGGGCATGCCGCCGGACGGGCGCTTGGCGGCGGTCGAGGAGACGTTCACGATCGTCCCGCTCCCCCGCTCGCGCATCCCGGGCAGCGCCGTCTGTGTCGCGCGCACCGCGCTCATCAGGTTCAGCTGGAAGGAGGTCTGCCAGTCCTCGTCCGTCAGCTCCTCGAGCTTGCGGATGCCGGTGCCGCCGACGTTGTTCACGAGCACGTCCAGCCGGCCGTGCCGCTCGAGCGTCTCGCGCACGGCGCGCTCGGGTCCGCCGGGCTGCGCCAAGTCGACGACGACGTCGCCGCCGCTGCGGCCGGTCGTGACGACGACGGCGCCCTCATCGCGCAGCAGCCGCGCGACCTCGGCCCCGATCCCCGAGGTGGAGCCGGTGACGAGGCACACATGGTCGCGAAGTCCGAGGTCCACGGCTGGCTAGCGTAGACGACCGATGACGACGCTCCTCCTCGTCCGCCACGGCGAGACCGACTGGAACGCCTCCGGCCGGCTCCAGGGCCACACCGACACGCCGCTGAACGACTTCGGGCGCCGCCAGGCGCGGCTGCTCGCCGAGCAGCTGGCGGACGAGCAGCTCGACGCGGTCTACTCGAGCGACCTCGCCCGGGCGCGCGAGACCGCGGAGATCGTCGGCGAGCGGCTCTGCCTTCCCGTCGCCGTCGACCCCGACCTGCGCGAGAGGAACTGGGGCAGCTGGGAGGGCCTCTCGCCGACGGAGCGCGACAGGGTCGAGTTCGTCGGCGAGTCGAACGAGGACCACCGCGACCGGATGCTCGCCGCGCTGCGCCGGCTCGCCGAGCAGCACCACGGCGGGCGCGTCCTCGTCGTCACCCACGGCGGCTCGATGCGCCGCGTCCAGGCGGCCGCGACCGGGATCGCGCAGCCGGTGGTCGAGAACTGCGGCCGCTGGCTCTGCGTCTGGGAGAACGGCGCGCCTCGCGGAGTAGACTGACCACCTCGTGGAGGACTACACGAGCAAGTACAAGGGCGAGCAGGTCGAGGTCGCGCTGTTCGGCGGCGAGTACCAGGAGGGCGTGCTCACTGCGTACTGCTACGTCGACGAGGTCGCCCACATCGAGCTGAACGGGCACATCCTCGTCCCGCTCCAGAACATCGCCTCGCTCCACTGCTCCAGCAGGTGCGACACGCCGCAGTCGGACGACTGGCCGCCGCGCGGGCTGCTCGACGACGACGGCCCCGGCGACAACGACGTCGACTCCGGCAGCGACGACGACAGCTGATCGCGGCGCGCAACATCCTCAAGGCGTGGCTGCTCCTGTTCGCGGTCGCCGGGGTGTTCGCCTTCCTCGGCTGGGCGGCCGGCGGGGTGCGGCTGCTCGAGATCTTCGTCTTCGCCGCGCTGCTGCTCGCCGGCGGCGTCTACTGGACGTTCGACCGCGTCGTGCTCGGGATGGTGCGGGCGCGGGAGCTTCCGATCGCCGAGGCGCCGCTCCTCCACTCCACCGTCGAGCGGCTCGCCGCGCGAGCGGGCGTCCTGAAGCCGCGGCTGTACGTGATCCCGGATGGCCTGCCGCTCTCGCTCGCGACCGGGCGCGGACCGACCTCGTCGGCGCTCGCCGTCTCCTCGGGACTGCTCGCCGCGTGCCCGCCGGCCGAGCTGGAGGGAGTCCTCGCGCACGAGCTCGCGCACGTCGCCCACCGCGACGTCCAGCTCCAGACGGCGTCCGCCGTGCTCGCGGCGTCGCTGATTGAGCTGACCAGGATCGGGGGCTTCCTGCAGCGGGCGCTGCTCGTCGTCGCCGGGCCGGTCGCGGCCGCGTGCACGCACGCGCTCCTGTCGCCGAAGCGCGAGCTCGAGGCGGACGCCCGCGCGGCGGCGCTCTGCGAGTCGCCTCACGGCCTCGCCGACGCGCTGCTCCGGCTCGACCAGGCGTCGCAGCTCGTCTCCTTCCAGGCGTCGCCGGCGACGGAGCCGCTGTGGCCGTTCAACCCGTTCGCCGAGGAGGGCCTCGCCGCGCTCTTCGTCACCCATCCCGCCATCGCGGAGCGCGTGCGCCGGCTGCGCGCGCTCGCACCGACCGAGGAGGCGCCCGCAGCATGAGGATCACCGAAGCCGAGTTCGCCGCCCGCCGCGCGGCCTTCGCCGACCAGCTGGAGCGCCGCGGACTGGCAGGCGCCGTGCTCTTCGACCCGCACTACGTCCTCTACTACACGGGCTTCCACTTCATCCCGACCGAGCGTCCGCTCGCGTTCGCGCTCACCGCCGGCGGCCGCGGCGGGATGCTCGTGCCGCGCCTCGAGCTCGAGCATGCGCAGGCGAACACCGCGGTCGAGGAGGTCGCCCACTACGACGAGTACCCCGGCGACCGGCACCCGATGGAGTTCCTCCGCGACCTGATCGGCGCGCTCGGCGTAACGGGTCGGCTCGGCGCCGATGCGGACGGCTACCCGTGGGTGTTCGGCTACCGCGGCCCGGGTCTCGGCGAGTGGGAGCACGTCGCCGAGCTGGTCGAGGATCAGATGGCGATCAAGTCCGCGGCGGAGATCGCGCTGCTGCGGGAGAGCTGCCGCTGGGGGAACCTCGCGCACACGCTGCTGCAGCGCTACACGCGGACGGGCGTCAGCGAGACGGAGGTCGAGACGCGCGCGTCGAACGAGGCGACCGCAGCGATGCTCGACGCGATCGGGCCGATCTACCGGGGGCAGAGCCCGTGGTACGGCGGCGCGATCGCCGGCTACCGCGGCCAGATCGGGCGCAACGCCTCGATCCCGCACGCGCACGGCAACAACATCGTCTTCCAGGCCGGCGACGTGCTCGTCACGGGCGCCTCGGCGCCGGTCTGGGGCTA
>DASZYW010000068.1:0-3012 GCA_035545195.1 Gaiellaceae bacterium | reverse complement strand
ATGTTCTTGCGGACGCGGCGGCGGGTGCGGCCGCGCGTGGCCGCGGCTCTGCGGGGAGGGGCCACGCTACTTCGCCTTCTTCCCGCGGCCCACGGTCTTCTTCGGGCCCTTGCGCGTGCGCGCGTTGGTCTTCGTGCGCTGCCCGTTCACGGGCAGGCCGCGCCGATGCCGGACGCCGCGATACGCGCCGATCTCGGAGAGACGCTTGATCGCCTGCTGCCGCTCCCGGCGCAGGTCGCCCTCGACCTCGACGTTGGCGTCGATGTAGGCGCGGAGCTTCGCGACCTCCTCGTCGGTCAGGTCCTTCACCTTCGTGTCGGGGCTGAGGCCGAGCTCGGCGGCGATCTTCTGCGCGGTCGGCTGGCCGATTCCGTAGATGTAGGTCAGCCCGATCTCGAGGCGCTTCTGGTTCGGAAGGTTGACGCCGGCGATGCGTGCGATGGCTCAGCCCTGCCTTTGCTTGTGCCGGGGGTTGGAGCAGATGACCATGGTCGTGCCGTGCCGCTTGATCACGCGGCAGCGCTCGCACATGGGCTTGACGGAGGGACGGACTTTCATGGCTTTACCTGTGCCGGTAGGTGATGCGACCGCGGTTGAGGTCGTAGGGACTCAGCTCCACCTTGACCTTGTCGCCCGGCAGGATGCGGATGTAGTGCTTGCGCATCTTCCCGGAGATCGTGGCGAGCACGGCGTGCCCCCCGTCGAGCTGCACCCGGAACATCGTGCTCGGGAGCGCTTCGACGACCTCTCCTTCTACCTCGATCTTCTCTTCCTTGGCGGACAAATCCTTTCCTTTTACACAGACACGAGCGCACGGCGCAGCCGTGCGCAAGGGCGGTCATCGTAGCAGAGCGGCTCCGGCGCCAGGCGTCCGCGGTTCCGCCGCCGAGGCCGCCGAGGTGGTGAGGATCCGGGGGCCTTCCGGGGTGATCGCGACGGTGTGCTCGAAGTGCGCCGCGAGCGAGTCGTCGACCGACGAGATCGACCAGTCGTCCGCGTGGACGTAGACGTCCGCGGCGCCGGCCGTGATCATCGGCTCGATCGCGAGGGTCATCCCTTCCTGGAGCTGCGGGCCGCGGCCGGGCGGGCCGTAGTTCGGGATCTGCGGGTCCTCGTGGTAGGAGCGTCCGACGCCGTGGCCGACGAGGCTGCGGATGACGGAGAAGCCCGCGTCCTCCACGACGACCTGGATCGCGTGCGAGATGTCGGAGAGGCGATTGCCAACCCGCGCCTGATCGATGCCCGCGCCGAGCGCCTCCTGGCAGACGTCGAGCAGCCGCTGCGCCTCGGAGTCGATCTCCCCCACCGGCAGCGTCACCGCGCTGTCCGCGACGAGCCCGTTCAGCGTCACACCGAGGTCGACCGAGATCAGGTCGCCCTCCTGCGCCCGGTACTCCGTCGGGATCCCGTGCACGACCATCGAGTTGGGCGAGACGCAGAGCGCGGCGGGAAAGCCCTTGTAGCCCTTCGAGGTCGGGTAGCCGCCGTGCGCCTGGATGTGCTCGTCGGCGATGCGGTCGAGCTCGAGCATGGAGATCCCCGGCTCCAGGTGCTCGGCGACGAGCGCGAGCGTCTCGGCCAGCAGCGCCCCCGCCCGCGCCATCCCCTCGATCTCGGTGGCGGACTTGCGGATGATCACGCGCGGGCCTCCACGGAGCCGAGCGAGTGCTGGATCTCGTGGAAGACCTCGTCGATCGAGCGGTCGGCGTGGATGCCGACGACGTTCGCGTGGTGCGAGCGGTAGTAGTCGACGAGCGGCGCGGTCTCACGGTCGTAGAGCTCGAGCCGGCGCCGGATCGCCTCGGGCGTGTCGTCGGAGCGGCCCTCCTCGGCGGCGCGCTTCAGCATCCGCTCGAGCAGCGCCTCGCGGTCGGGGACCTGGAACTCGAAGACGACGTCGAGCGACCGGTCGAGCTCGTCGAGCAGCTCGTCGAGCGCCTCGGCCTGCGGCATCGTGCGCGGGAAGCCGTCGAGGATGAAGCCCGGCAGCGTGTCGCCGCGCGAGAGCCGGTCGCGGATCAGCTCGATCATCAGCTCGTCCGAGACGAGGTCGCCGCGGTCGTACACCTCGCGCAGCTGGCGGCCGAGCTCGGTGTCCCGTTCCTTCATCTCCCGGATCATGTCGCCGGTCGCGATGTGGGGGACGCCGTAGGTCTCCTTGATCCGCTTCGCCTGCGTGCCCTTCCCGGAGCCCTGCGGGCCCAAGACGAGGATGTTCATCTACCTCAGGAAGCCTTCGTAGTGCCGCATCATCATCTGGCTCTCCATCTGGCGCATCGTGTCGAGCGCGACGCCGACGACGATCAGCACCGAGGTGCCGCCGAGTGCGCGCGAGGTGGCCTGCGAGAAGCCGAACTCGGCGATGAAGATGCTCGGCGCGACAGCGACGGTGGCGAGGAAGAGCGACCCCGGCAGCGTCAGCCGCTGCAGGACGCGGTCGAGGTAGGCGGCGGTCGGCGGCCCGGGACGGATGCCGGGGATGTACCCGTTGTACTTGCGCAGGTTGTCCGCCTGGTCGACCGGGTTGAACTGGACCGACGTGTAGAAGTAGGTGAAGACGACGATCAGCACGGCCTCGGTGAGCAGGTAGGGCCAGCTCGTGAACTGGAAGTTCCTCGTCACCCAGGGGCTCCACGAGGTGACGAAGCTGCCGACCGTCGAGGGGATGGCGAGGATCGCGGCCGCGAAGATGACCGGGATGACGCCGGCCATGTTCACGCGCAGCGGCATGTAGGTCGAGCCGCCGGTCGTCTGCCGGTTGCCGAGCTGGCGCCGCGCGTACTGCACCGGGATCCGGCGCTGCCCTTCCTGCACGAAGACGACCGCGACGACGACCGCGATCGAGACGATCGGGAAGAACAGCCGCTCGGTCGTGCCGCCGTTGATCCAGGCGCTGATGCCTGTCGGGGCGTAGGCGAGGATCGAGGCGAAGATCAGGAGCGAGATCCCGTTGCCGACGCCGCGCTTCGTGATCTGCTCGCCCATCCACATCAGCAGCGCCGTGCCGGCGGT
>DASZYW010000067.1:0-4278 GCA_035545195.1 Gaiellaceae bacterium | reverse complement strand
CGCGAGCCGGGTCGTCGAGACGGACAGCCGGTCCTCGGGGCCGACGCTCTCCCGCGCCTCGAGCGCGAGGCGCTCCGCCTCATCGACGGAGCCGCGATGGACGAGCAGCTGCGCCAGCGACCGTTGCGCCTCGCAGAGGTGGGCGCGGTCGCCGAGGCCCTTGAGCACGCGCATCGCTTCGCGGAGCATCCGCTCCGCCCGGGCGAGGTCGCCGAGCTCCGCCTGTGCCCGGGCAGCGTGCACCTTCACCGTCGCCTCGATCGCGCCCATCCCGATCTCCTCGTAGATCGCGCGCGCCTCGTTGTACGCAGCCGCCGCGTCCTCGTAGTCGGCGCGGATCCAGGCGAGGAAACCGTGCGACTGCAGCGCGGCGGCGCGGCCGACGACGCTGCCGCTCTTCTCTGCGAGGTCGAACGCGCGCTTGACGAGCGGCTCCGCGCGCTCGGCGTCGAGCTCGAGCAGGAACGCCTGCGCGAGCGCCTGCGTGACGAGCGCCTCGAGGTCGGCGCGGTCGAGCTCCTGCGCGACCGCGATCGCGCGCTCGCCGGTGCGCCGGAAGTCCTCCTGCGCGCCGAGCCAGCCGGTGACGTGCATGCGCGCCCAGAGCGCGTCGAAGAGCGGGACGCCGTCCTCGGACTGGAGCAGCTCGAGCGCGCGCTCGACGAGCCGGAGCGCGCCCGGCGCGTCCGCGTGGAGGTTGAGCGCGACCTCGCCGAGCCCGGTCAGCGCGCGCGCCTCCATGTTGCGGTCGCCGACCGCCTCCGCCTCGGCGCGCACGAGCTCCATCTCGACGTGCACCGCCGCGAAGTCGGCGAGCCGCCAGGCGGCGCGGGCGGCGAGGTAGCGGCGCTCGAGCGACGGCGCGAGCTCGGCGGCGCGGACGAGCAGCGTGCGGCCGCTCCGGTACGACTCGCGCGAGAGGGCGCGGCGGCCGGCCTTCGTCAGCGCCGCCGCAGCCTCCTCGGCGAGCTCCGGCGGCGGGGCGCCGTCCAGCTCGGCGAGCAGGCGCGCCGCCTGGTCGAGGTGGAACGCACGGATCTCCACCAGCTCGTCGCCCGCGTGCTGGCCGAGCCAGCCTGCGAAGTCGTGGTGGAGGTCGGCGCGCGAGCCCTTCGAGAGACCGCCGTAGGCGACCTCGCGGATCAGCACGTGCTTGAACTTGTAGGCCTCCTCGCCGTGGATCGTCGCCCGGGGCTCCCGCACGACGAAGTCGCGCAGGACGAGCGCGTCGAGCGTGCCGGCGACGTCGTCGTCCGGCGTCAGGCGCTCGAGCGCGCCGCGCATGAAGATCCGGCCCATCACCGCCGCGCGCTGGAGCAGTCGCCGCTGCGCCGGCGCGAGCCGGTCGATACGGGCGGCGATCAGCGCCTGCAGCGTGTCGGGGATCCGCTCGGGCTCTCCGTCGCGGCGCTCGGCCAGCATGCGCACCGTCTCCTCGACGAAGAGCGGGTTGCCCTCCGTCTTCGCGAGGACGGCGTGCACGTCGACCGGGAGGTCCAGCTCGCTCGTCAGGAGCTCGACGAGCTCCGCGCCCTCGTCGAGCGGCAGCGGCTCGAGCTCCAGCGTCAGCGCGCGGATGCGGCCGCCGCCCCAGGTCGGGCGGACGTCGAGCAGGTCGGGCCGCGCGACGCAGAGGATCAGCAGCGGCGACTCGCGCACCCACGCGGCAAGGTGCTCGATCAGGTCGAGCAGCGGCTCCTCGCCCCAGTGCACATCCTCGAAGACGAGCACGAGCGGCTGCGCCTGCGCCACCTGCTCGACGAACGAGCGGACCGCCCACGCGATCTCCTGCTGGGCGCGCTCGCCCTCGACCGCCTCGAGCACGCCCACCGCCAGTCCGAGGAGATCGGCGACCGCCTCGTCCTCGCAGCTCTCGCGCAGCTTCTCGCGGGCGCGGTCGAGCGGGTCGTCGTCGGAGATCCCCGTCGCTGCCTTGACCATCTCGGCGATCGGCCAGTAGGTGACGCCCTCGCCATAAGGAAGGCAACGGCCGTTGAGGACGGTCGCGCCCTCGAGGCCGCTGACGAACTCGCGGACGAGGCGGCTCTTGCCGACGCCGGGCTCGCCGTAGATGGTCGCGAGGGACGCGCGCCGGTCGCGCGTCGTGCGCAGGAACGTGTTCTCCAGCAGGTCGAGCTCGGAGGTGCGGCCGACGAGCGGCGCCGCGAGCGACGGGACGGGCGCGCTCTGGTCGACGGCGCAGATCACGCGGCTCGCCTGAATCGGCGCCGGCCAACCGCGCAACTCCACCGGGTGCAGCGGCTCCAGCTCGACGCGGTGCCGGACGAGCCGCGTCGCGTTCGGGCCGATCAGGATCTCGTTCGCGTCCGCCTTCTGCTGCAGGCGCGCCGCGAGGTTGACGGCCTCGCCGGTGGCGAACGTCGACTCGCTGTCCTCGGCGACGACCTCGCCGGACTCGATCCCGACGCGCGCCTTCAGGCCGAGCTCCCGGACGCGGTCGAGGGTCGCGAGCGCTGCGCGCACCGCCCGCTCGGCGTCGTCCTCGTGCGCGAGCGGGATGCCGAACGCGGCCATCACCGCGTCGCCGGCGAACTTCTCCACGGTGCCGCCGTGGGTGACGATGCAGTGCGAGACCTGGTCGAAGAACCGACTCACGCGGCGGCGCACGACCTCGGGATCGCCGCCGGCGACCAGCTCCGTCGAGTCGACGAGATCGACGAACAGCACGGTGGCGAGCTTCCGTTCCACAGCCTCATGGTACCGGGGTGCCTCCCGGCTAAGGTCTCCGCGGAATGCTCGATCCGAAGGTCTTCAAGGCGTACGACGTGCGCGGGATCTACCCGTCGGAGCTCGACGAGGAGGGCGCCGAGGCGATCGGGCGCGCCTACGTCGAGCAGTTCGAGCCGAAGCGGATCGCGGTCGGCCGTGACATGCGGCTCTCCTCCCAGACGATGCAGCAGGCGGTGATGCACGGCGCCGCGGCGGCGGGCGCCGACGTGCTCGACATCGGGCTCGTCGGCACCGAGATGGTGTACTTCGCGGTCGGCTCGCTCGGGCTGGAGGGCGGGATCATGGTCACCGCCTCGCACAACCCGAAGCAGTACACCGGCATGAAGATCGTGCGCCGCGGCGCGCTGCCGGTCGGCGGCGAGTCGGGCCTTCTGGACGTGCGCGAAAGAGCCACGTCCGGTGTCAGACACCGGACTGGTCCGGAAGGGACGGTGTCCGAGTACGACATCTGGCCGGCGTACGTCGACCGGGTGATGTCCTTCGTGGACGTTGCGGCGGTGAAGCCGCTGCGCGTCGTGATCGACGCGGCGAACGGGATGGCGGGGACGATGCTCCCACCGGTGCTCGAGCGGCTGCCGGTCGACGCGGTGCGCTGCTACTTCGAGCCGGACGGCTCGTTCCCCAACCACGAGCCGAACCCGCTCCTGCCGGAGAACCGCGAGTTCATCGTCCGCAAGACGCTCGAGGAGGGCGCCGACCTCGGCGTCGCGTTCGACGGCGACGCCGACCGCTGCTTCTTCGTCGACGACACCGGCGAGTTCGTGCCCGGCGACTTCGTGACGGCGCTCTTCGCCGAGTCGATCCTGGAGCGGGAGCCGGGCGCGAAGGTGATCTACGACGTCCGGGCGAGCTGGGCCGTTCCCGAGACACTGGAGCGGCTCGGCGGCGTAGCGCTGATCAACCGCGTCGGCCACGCCTTCATCAAGGCGCGGATGCGCAAGGAGGACGCCGTCTTCGGCGGCGAGGTGTCCGGCCACTACTACTTCCGCGACTTCTCGCAGGCCGACACCGGCGTCGTCCCGTTCCTGCTCATGCTCGAGCTGATCTCGCGCAAGGGCCGCAAGCTCTCGGAGATCCTCGCGCCGCTCCGCGAGGCCCACTTCATCACCGGCGAGATCAACACCCCGGTCGCCGACGTCGCGCTGAAGCTGCAGGAGCTGAAGGAGCGCTACGCGAGCGAGGGGAAGGTCTCGCACCTGGACGGGATCTCGGTCGAGGCCGACGACTGGCACTTCAACGTCCGCCCCTCGAACACCGAGCCGTTGCTCCGTCTCAACCTCGAGGCGCGCACAGAGGCGCTGATGGAGGAGAAGCGCGACGAGGTGCTCGCGCTGATCCGCTCGTGAGCGGGTACGCGTTCTCGGCCCGGACGCGCGTCGGCTTCTCGGACACCGACGCGCAGGGGATCGTCTACTACGGGCGCTACAACCCCTACTTCGACCTCGCGCGCACCGAGTGGCTGCGCGAGCTCGGGCTGCTCCACTGGCGCGGCGAGGGCGAGTTCGTGATGCGGGCGAACGACGTCGA
>DASZYW010000066.1:0-4803 GCA_035545195.1 Gaiellaceae bacterium | reverse complement strand
GTCGGAGGAGGTCTGCGCCGCGCTCGAGATCCCGTTCGAGTGGCTCCCGGAGGCGCGGGAGTCGACGGAGGTCGCGAGCGCCGGCGACCAGGCGGCGGCCGCGCTCGGGGTCGGGATCGCGGCGCCGGGGCCCGTCTCCGTAGTGCTCGGCACGTCGGGCGTCGTCTTCGCGGCGCTGCCCGAGTACGTCTCCGACCCGCAGGCGCGGCTCCACGTCTTCTGCCACGCCGTCCCCGGAACCTGGCACGCGATGGGCGTGATGCTGAGCGCGGCGGGCTCGGCCGCCTGGCTGCGCGGCGTGCTCGACGCCGAGCTCGCGACGCTCGACGCGGAGGCGGCCGCCTGGCCGGCGGGCGCCGAGGGGCTCCTGTTCGCGCCGTATCTCGCCGGCGAGCGGACGCCGTATCCGGACCCGGACGCGCGCGGCGCGTTCGCCGGGCTGACCGCGCGGCACGACCGCGGCGCGCTCTGGCGGGCGCTGCTGGAGGGCGTCGCGTTCGGCCTCCGCGACTCGCTCGAGCTGCTCCGCGAGCTCGGCGCCGCGCCCGAGAGCGGCCGCGTCTCCGGCGGCGGCGCGCGCAGCGAGCTCTGGCTGCGGATCGTGGCGTCGGCGCTCGGGCTCCCCCTCGACGTGATGGAGTCGTCCGAGGGCTCGGCGCTCGGCGCCGCGCTGCTCGCGGGCGTCCGCTCCGGCGCCTTCGCCGACGCCGACGACGCCGTCGCGCGCTGCATCCGCGTGCAGCGCCGCGTCGAGCCCGAGTGGGACTACACCGCCGAGTACGCCCGCTTCCGTTCCCTCTACCCGACCCTGAAGGAGATCCGATGAGCCTCGAAGGGAAGACCGCCGTCATCACCGGCGCGAGCCGCGGCATTGGCGCCGCGGTCGCGCGCATGCTCCACGACCGAGGCTGCAATCTCGGCCTCGCCTCGCGCAGCGGCGACGACCTCGGCCTCGAGCGTGTCGTCGCGCAGGCCTGCGACGTCCGCGACCTCGACGCGCTCGTCTCGCTCTGCGACGCGACCGCGGAGCGCTTCGGCGGCATCGACGTCGTCGTCCCGAACGCGGGTGTCGGCGCGTACGGTCCGTTCCTCGACCTCTCGCGCGAGCACCTGGACGAGATGCTCGACGTGAACCTGAAGGGAACCGTGTACGCGATCCGCGCCGCGCTGCCGCACATGCTCGGGCGCGAGGGCGACGTGGTCACGCTCGCGTCGGAGGCCGGTCGCCGCGGCCTCCCGTACGAGGCGGTCTACTGCGCGTCGAAGTTCGGACAGGTCGGCCTGACGCGGGCGCTCGACCACGAGCTGCGGGAGCACGGCATCCGCTGCACGAACGTCTGCCCGGGCGGCGTCGCCACGGACTTCGCGCTCGAGAAGGGCCGCGGCCGGACGCCCGACGCCCTGCCGGGAATGATGACCGCGGAGGACGTGGCCGAGGTGGTCGTGTTCGTGCTCGAGCGGCCGCGCCACCTGCGGATCCTGGAGACGGCGCTGCGGCCCGTGACCGAGGCGAGCTGGGGCTAGCTCAGCGGCGGAGCATCGCGTCGAGCGCGTAACCGCCCTCGAGCATCGCCGGGGCGCGTCCGAGCGTGCGCTCCCAGGTCGGAACGTCCCAGCCAAGCGAGTCGGCGAGGCGCGTGATCATGTTGAAGAGGGCGCAGATCGTGGCCGCGTCGCGCAGCGCCTGCCGCGACACGCCGGCCGCGTAGGCGGCCTCGGCGTCCGCCTCGCCCAGCTCCTCGGGCCGGAGCGTCAGCACCTCGATGAACGCGAGCGCCGCGTGCAGCTCCGGCCGCAGGGGCGCAGTGCGCCAGTCGGCGACCACCGCGTCCCAGACCTCCTCGCCGAGCGCATACGACGCGACCGCGCCGTGGGAGCCCGTTCAGAAGGGGCACTGACGCAGCAGCGAGGTGAAGCCGGCGAAGAGCTCGCGCTCGCCCGCGCTCCAGTCGGACGGCCCGCGCATCACCTCGTCCAGCGCGGCGGAGAACGGCGCGCCGAACAGCTCCGGGCGGTAGAGCAGCGTCTTGACGACGCCGAGCGGCTCGTGGCCGGAGCGCTCGCGGATGTCGGACAGCACCGCCGCCTCGGCGGGCGCGTGCCCGTGGTCGACGACGGCGAGCCTCATCCGATCACCTCGGCCGCGCGGTCGAGCCGGCGCAGGCCCTCGGCGATCGCGACGGCGACCGTCTGCTCGAAGATCTCGTCCTCGGAGAGCCCGGCCTCCTTCAGCGCCTCCACGTCGGCGTCGGTCACCGTGTACGCGCGGTCGCGCACCTTCGCCAGGTAGGCCGCCGTCACGTCCGGCGCGGGCGCGGTCGCGGCGACGACCGCGCGGAGCTCCTCGACCCGGTCCTCCACGCTCCCCATCGTACGCCGCTCAGGCGCGGAGCACGACCTCGAGCGCGGTGCCGAGGCCCGGCCGGCTCCGCAGCGTGAACCCGCCCTCGATCGACTCCGCCCGCGAGCGCATGTTGCGCAGGCCCTGGCCGGCCGTCGTCTCCCCGCCGTCGAAGCCCGCGCCGTCGTCCCGGATCGTCACGAACCGCTCGCCCGACGGACGCTGGCCGATGCGCACCTCCGCGGTGGTCGCGCCGGCGTGCTTGCGCACGTTCCCGAGCCCCTCCTGGACGATCCGGAAGAGCTCGATCTGCTCGTCGGGGGCGAGCCGGATGCCCGCGTCGACCTCCAGCTCGACGTCGAGCTCGCCGTCGGCGGTGAGGAACTCGATATAGCGGCGGAGCGCCGCGTCGAACGGCGCGGTTCCTCCCGCGGACGAGAGCGCGAGGATCGCGAAGCGCGCCTCCTGCTGCGCGAGCTCGGCGGCCTCCTTCAGGCGCGGCCCGACCTCCTCGACCGGGGCGCCGTTCGCCAGCATCTGCGCGTGCGTCGAGACGGCGAAGAGGTACTGCGCGAGTCCGTCGTGGATCTCGCGCGCGACGCGCCCGCGCTCCTCGGCGACGGCCCGCCCGAACTCCGCGAAGCGGATCGCGCGCCAGGCGCCGACGATCATCAGCCCGAAGGCGAGCAGCACGAGGAAGTCGCCCTCGGCGACGAAGGTCGTCCCGCGCCGCGGCGTGAAGACGAGGTGCAGCGCCGCGAAGAGCTGCAGCGTGAACGCGAGCGCGAGCCAGTGCGCGAAGTCGTCCGGCTGGCGGGCGAGGCGCGAGCCCCAGCCGACGACGGCGACGAGGCAGACGAGCGCCTGCAGCGCCAGCAGCGTCGTCAGGGTCGAGCTCTGCGCGGAGAGCGAGGGGAGCGCGCTGCCGTTCGCGCGCAGCACTCCCCACGCGGCGAGCAGGACGGCGAGCGGCGCCGCGACCGCGAAGGCGAACGCGACGTTCCGGGCGCGGCTGTGGCCGCGGACGAACGGAGCCCCGGCGGCGATCGCCTGACCGAGCACGCCGCCGCCGAGCGCGGCCCAGCCCTCGGGCCGGTGCAGCGCCTCGCCGCCGAAGAGGGGCGCGACGCCGAAGCCGGCGGTCGCGACCGCGCCGGCCAGGAAGCCGCTGCCGAGCAGGAGGTCGGTGCGGCGCCGGTCGACGGAGAAGCGGACGAACGCGAGCAGCGCGACGAGCCCGCCCGCCAGCGCGATCGTCGTCTGGAGCGCGATGTGCAGCTCCGGCAGGTCGTACTGCGTGCGCAGCGCCGGATAGCCGATGAAGAGCGCGAGGCTGGCGCCGAGCAGCCCGACGAGCAGGATCTCGCCCCGAAGCCATGCGTCGAAGTCCGCGCGGAGACGGTTCACCTGGGTCTTGTCGGCAGATCGCCTGCTGCCGATAAGGGTTGCGATGCCGACCCGCGTCCTCGTCGTCGACGACCACCCGCTCACGCGGGAGGCGCTCGCCTCGCTCCTCCGCTCGCACGGCTTCGACGTCGCCGGAGTCGCGTCCGACGGAGCGGAGGCGATCGAGGTCGCCGCCGGCGTGCAGCCCGACGTCGTCCTGCTCGACCTCTCGATGCCGGGCATGGACGGGCTGACCGCGCTGCCGCGCCTTCGCGAGGCGGCGCCGCGCTCGGAGGTCGTCGTGCTCACCGCGTCCGGGACGGAGGAGAACCTGCTCGCGGCGATCCGCGGCGGCGCCGCGGGGTACCTGCTCAAGACCGAGCCACCGGAGCGCATCGCCGCGTTCCTGGACGGCGTCGCCGACGGCGAGGTCGCGCTCTCGGGCCCGGTCGCGCGGCGGCTGCTGGAGCAGGTCCGCAACGGCGACGGTTCGCGCGGAGGCGTGCCCGACGAGGTGGCGGCCGCCCTCTCCGCGCGCGAGCTCGAGGTGCTGCTCCTGCTCGACGAGCATCTCGGCACCGACGAGATCGCGAAGCGCCTCTTCATCTCCGAGCACACCGTTCGTTCGCACGTGAAGAGCCTGCTGCGGAAGCTCGGCGTTTCCTCGCGGCGCGAGGCGCTCGAGCAGCTCTCCGTGGCCCGCGCCGCGTAGCTGCCCGCGGGCAAACCGATATCCCCCACGGTGGGGGATGCCGTTCCCCAAGGCCGGGGCACGCGGATCGCGGTTCCCGCGCCGATGCTTGTGCCAGGTAGAGCCTCTCTTTCACGGGTGAGGGGAACCAGGCGGAAGTATCTGCGGCAGCGAGCGGCCCCGAAAGGGGCCGTTGGCTTTCTTCAGGAGGCGAAGCCCTCGAGCGCCGCCTCGACGAGCCCCGGCAGCGTGTCGATCTCGTAGCCGCCCTCGAGCACCGCCGCGATGCGCGGCGCGAGCTGGGTGCAGCGCCGCGCCATCTCGCGGAACCCGGCGGCGGTCACCTCCATCTCGGCGAGCGGGTCCTCGACGTGGGCGTCGAAGC